>BQJH01000127.1 GCA_021604605.1 Hyphococcus sp. | reverse complement strand
GGCGCCAATGGGCGGACGGGCGAGGAAATCCACCAGCTTGGCCTTGCTGAAGTCGCTCGGATAACGGCGGAAATGGACGCGATCATGACCGCCCAGGGCATGATCGGGGGCTCTGTCGCTGCGAGATTTGAAGGGATCGGCGGGCGTGAAAATATGCGCTACGACAATACAGATGAGGGCAGGGCTGAACTGCTGGCTGATTTGAACGCACAAGTGGCTGAGATCATGGCCAAAGCGCCGGACTGGTTCGAGACAATCCCGTCGCAAAGCGTTGAGGTGCGGCGCATCCCTGAATATGAAGAGGATGCTGCTCCCGGCGGATATTACACCAGCCCATCGCTGGATGGATCACGCGGCGGCATCTACTGGATCAATCTTAAAAACACAGCGGATTGGCCAAAGCATACGTTGAAAACATTGACCTATCACGAGGCTGTGCCAGGCCATCACTTCCAGCGCTCACTGGAGCGTGCGGCCGGCCTCCCGCTCATTCGCAATATGCTTGGCTACTCGGAATTTGCTGAAGGCTGGGCGCTTTACGCCGAGCAGGTTGCCGCAGAAATGGGTATGTATGACGACGATCCCATGGGTGATCTTGGTCGTTTGAGATCAGAGCTTTTCCGCGCCGCGCGTCTGGTTGTCGATACAGGCCTGCATCATAAGCGCTGGACCCGCGAACAGGCGATTGACTATATGCAATCAGTTACCGGCGATACGCGCGATGCCGTCACGCGGGAAGTGGAGCGCTACGCTGTTATGCCGGGCCAGGCGACATCGTATAAGCTTGGTATGCTGAAGATTAATGAGTTGCGCAAACGGGCAGAAGATACGCTCGGTGAACGTTTTGATGTTCGCGCATTCCACGATGAGGTTCTGTTGACTGGGGCCATGCCCTTGCCCGTGCTGGAACGGAAGATCGATGCGTGGATTGCTGAAAAGAATGACGCCTGATCGCTTTACAGAACCTTTAAGTTTTCCAAGGTCCGGTTATGGCGAATGTAATCCCTGGCGTCTGGATATTGACAAAAAGAGTTTCGCCATCAGGGCTAAATGTAGCGCCGGCCCATTCTTCAAAACGATAGTCACCGGGTGATATCAAGGGTTTTTCTATAGTTTTGATATTGCCCTCATCCAGCGCAACATTGTTTCCGACGAATGGGAAAGTATCTCCGGATGGCAATAGTCCCATTATTCGTTGTGGTTGATCATCTCCATCTTCACAAAAATATAGCTCATTCCGTGGGCTGAGTGTTAAGTTGTCCGGCCGGTTCCCGACTGACGGATTTGGCGATACGAAAAGGGCTGTCAAAAGGCCCCCGGCATCGGCCTTTTCCTCATCTGGGTCGTAGCGCCAGATCACGCCAAACTCAGCAGCCCCGGCAGATGTGTCTGCGAAGTAAAGGGATCCGTCGTGGAAGAAGGCGCCTTCGAGCCGCTTGAATTTCGCGGCGCCTTGGTCTTCGCCTTGCATATAAGGTCCTGACCTTCCTTCCATATCGAGTACATTGTCTTGATTTTCGGGCAGCATAACGGGGTCGGCGATATCAACCCATTCCGCATCATATCGATCTCCGACTTTGGGAGTGGTGAGATCGGCGTTGCGCTGGCCTGTCACTTTCAGCATTTGCAATATGCCGCCATCTTCCAACGCGCGTAAAGTTTGGGTGCGGTTGGCGGGCAAAAAGCGGTAAAGGCCTGACGTATCGCCATTATCCTCTGTGAGATACGCAATGCTGGTGTTGGGATCGATGGCTACGGCTTCGTGAGAAAAAAGCCCCATAGCCGTGAGTGGAACCGCGCTTGCCACGCCTTCCGCGGGGACTTCAAACACAAAACCGTGTAGCTTGCCGCCTAATTGTCTGAGGTCGGTGACGGTCTCTTCACAGCTTAACCAGCTGCCCCACGGCGTTGGGCCGCCTGAGCAATTGATCAAGGTACCGCCAAGACTAGGGCGCGCGCTCCGCCATTGCCCATTTTCATATGTCAGAGTTGTTGTGCCGCCGCCGACAGTAACGGGCCCTTCGGTTTGAGCTATTTCTGTAGGCACAACCACGTCATCATAAAGCGAAGCGCCAAGCAATGGACCAGCGCCAACTTCATGATTGCGGATCAGCGTGGTTTTCCCGTTCAGGCTGCGAATAACGGCCATACCGTCATGCATATTCGGGGCGCTGGCGCCGTCTCCCATTAAATCGCCTGCCCAGGAGAAAGACTGATAGCGAAAACCCTTTGGTAATTGCAGGAGCGGCAGGCCCGTTGTCTCATCGAGGACGGGTGACAACGGGCCGTATGGCCCGGCGACTGGGTCTGCTTTTTGCGCGTTGGCTATCCTTAAAGCCCAGGCGCCAAGGCTGAGCGTCACTAGGGAGGCGCCCGCAGCGCCAGTGCGAAGTAACGTGCGGCGAGAAAATGTTGTCATTGAGTTGCAGTCCTTTTTGGCCAAACTCATGAGCATTATAGTCGGGAAAGCTATATGGGTGTGACAAGCGGCGGAGGTCAGTGATTAATTACGAACTCAGGGGCCATCAATCGGCTCAGTGGGGATTGTTTTCAGCGTATTGGAAAACTCATCCTGAAAGAGTGTCAATCCGGGCGTCATTGATGGGGGAATAATACTGGAAAACATGGGGAAAGATTAAAGGGCATAGCATGCTGGGAGATGCGCTGGAATCGATAGATAGTGCATCTCATAGTTTTTAAGGAAACCCCATGTCAGCGCCCCTGTTAGCTACTTCAATGAAAATTGACCAGACTGAAAGCCATGGCGCCGCGCCTGTGGTGCAGATCAAGCGGTTGCCCCATGGCGAAGGGTTGGACCTGCCGAGTTATGAAACAGCGCTCGCGGCGGGCTGTGATGTGCGGGCTGCAATTGATGAGCCGCTGACATTGGCGCCGGGTGAGCGATTTATGGTCCCAACGGGCATTTCGATTGCGCTGCCACCGGGCTGGGAAGCGCAGATGCGCCCGCGATCAGGCCTTGCCGCCAAGCATGGGATTTCCTGCGTTAACTCTCCTGGCACGATTGATGCTGATTACCGCGGCGAGCTGAAAGTGATTTTGATTAATCACGGGGCGGACGATTTTGTCATTAACAGGGGTGACAGGATCGGTCAGATGGTCATTGCCCCGGTCTGGCAGGCGCAGTTTGAAGAAGTTGCAGAGCTGGATGAGACCGAACGCGGCGCCGGGGGCTTTGGCTCTACCGGGGTTTAGCGATTGAAATATGTGGTGTCTTGAGCCACATATAAAGCATGGATAAAACCCAAACCGAACGTTACGCGCGCCATATTCTGTTGCGAGAAGTTGGCGGCCAGGGGCAGCAGAAACTGCTGTCCTCGAAAGTGCTGGTGGTTGGCGCCGGTGGGCTTGGCAGTCCTGTTATTGCTTATCTGGCTGGCGCAGGCGTCGGCGTGATCGGTGTTGCCGATGATGACAGGGTCGCTCTTTCCAATCTCCAACGTCAAATTATTCATGGAACGGATGATGTTGGCGCTACAAAAACAGCCAGCGCAAAAAAGTTTACGGCGCGCTTAAATCCTGATGTGGTGTTGGTTGAACATGAGCTTCGCCTGACGGGCGGAAATGCCGCTGACATTATCGCCGGGTATGACCTTGTCGTTGAAGGCGTTGATAGTTTTGAAACGCGATATGTCTTGAGTAATGCCTGTATAGCGCTCAAAAAACCGCTTGTTTCCGCCGCTGTTGGTCGTTTTGATGGGCAATTGTCGACCTTTAAGCCGTATGAAAACCCGGGTGTTCTGCCGTGTTATCGTTGCCTCGTGCCCGAAGAGCCGCCGCGTGATGCGCAAGTGAACTGCGCTGAAGAAGGAGTGCTGGGCGCTGTCACTGGCGTCATGGGCTCGCTTGCCGCGATGGAGGTCTTGAAGGAGCTCTTAGGGATTGGCGACAGTCTGGCGGGGAGGCTCATGATTTATGATGGGCTGCGTGCGGAATTTAAAACCGTGAAATTACCCGCCGATAAGAAGTGCTCAGACTGCGGACAGTAGCATTAATCGTCCAGCGTAATCATCACAATGCTGCCGGGTTCCACACGAACTTTCGCGTCTTCATAGCGCGGTTTTGACAGCTTTATTTTGACGCCATTTGAAAAAGCCAAAGGCTCCTTCGGGATGCCGAGCAGTTTACCTCGGTTTAGTTTGCCATCGCCATTTTCATCAAGGTAAGCGGCAATTGCGTAGTCGCCAGGCGCCAAACTGTCGAGCGACGCAACGGCTATGCCGTCTTCGTTGATCGTGGCCTCAATCTTGGCGCTGGCAGTTTCGAGAAAGGTTTCTTTGCTGTCATAGATTGTCAGGCGGACAGCTTTTCCGGGCTCAACGGCAAAGGTCGTCACAACCGCCGCGATAGAGGCCGGGTTGTCCGCATGGAGTGAGAATAAATTAATTGCGCCAGATGGGTCTGCGACCGCCGTATTCATGACGGCGCTTAATGCAGTTATTCCGGCTACCCCGGCTGATGCCCCAAACTTAAACAACCCACGCACGACGAAATCCTGACACTCTGACTATATGTTGCGGAACAGCAATTTTCGTTCCTGACATCATATAGAAGACGATGAGATAATTGCGATTCAACTAAAATTTTCTTTTGTTCACGTGGTCGTGCGCGGGTGTTACCGAGAGGCCACGCCCGCGGTCACATATCCGGCGATTTTTGGCATCCAATCGGCATATTTGCTCTCAAGCTTGTCGATCGTGAAGCCCGCCTGATTAACCATTTCTTCCGTATTTCGGTTGAGATGGCAGCCGCCCGCCATCGCTCCCCACAAGCCGTTAAGGCGGTTTTGCCATGTGGCGACATTGACGTCGGGCGCGGCGCCATGCTCCAGAAAAACAAATTTGCCATCAGGCTTCAGAACCCGCCGCATGCCCGCCAATGCTTCTTCCACGCCCGGAATTGTGCACAAAGAAAATGTCACAAGCACAGTATCGACGCTTTCATCCTCAAGCGGGATTTGCTCGCCAGGCAGGTCCAGCCATTCGACTGGAAACGTCAGTTCACTGAGGCGTTTCTCACCAAGGCGCCGCCAGCTCTGGCTGGGCTCTAACGCGTATAAATGCGTAATGCGGCTGGCGTTATAGTATGGCGCATTGTGCCCTGACCCAAAACCGATCTCCAAGACCCGGCCGGATGCTTCCGGGACAATTTTCTCCCGTTCAGCAGAAATATTCGGCAGGCCGCAGATGCATGAGACAAGTTTGGGCTCGATATGGGTCGCGTAAAATCCCATGGATTTATCCTTTGGCTGGGTCAGGATTTGATCGGTGATTGCTAATAGCGAACATAGATCTTGCGAACTGTCTTTCCGCAGGGCCAGCCTATAGCTTTAGTCAGGCTGGAATTTACGCATTCGGTGCGCGGTTGCGATCCAGACCAAGTATCACCCGATCCGGCGGCTTATGTCCGTCAGCAAACATCTTTATGTTGATGATGACCCGTTCGCCCATTTCGATACGACTCTCCACCGTGGCGGATGCCATATGCGGCAGCAGAACAACATTTGCGGCATTCACGAGTTTTTCATTTGGGGTCTCGCGCTCATAGACGTCCAGCCCAGCGCCAGCGATGCGACCCGCTTCTATCAGGTCGGCCAATGCGGCCTCGTCGACAATTTCACCCCGCGAGATATTCACGACATATGCATGCGGCTGCAACAGCTCCAGGCGTCTCTGGGACAGAAGATGAAATGTCGCTGGCGTGTGCGGACAGTTGATCGAGACAATGTCCACATGGGCCAACATCTGATCGAGGCTGTCCCAGTAATTGGCTTGCAGCTCTTCCTCGATATGGGGGTTAATCGGTTTGCGGTTATGATAGTGGATTGAAAGGCCAAATGCTTTTGCACGTCTCGCAATAGCCTCGCCGACCCGGCCAAGACCGATGATGCCCAGCTTCTTACCGCGCACCCTCCGACCCAACATCCAGGTTGGCGACCAGCCGTGAAAATTACCGTCCTCTAGCGCGCGCACCCCTTCTACCAGGCGTCGCGGTACAGCAAGTATCAGCGCCATCGCCATATCGGCGGCGTCTTCTGCGAGCACGGAAGGCGTATTCGTCACGGTGATGCCGCGAGCGTTTGCGGCGGCGATATCGATATGGTCCACACCGGCGCCAAAATTTGCAATCAGCTTCAACTGGTCCCCAGCAGTGTCAAAAAAAGCGGCGTCGAGTTGATCGCCGAGCGTTGCCGCCAGCACGTCGGTATTTTGCGCTAGCTTAGTCAACGCAGAAGGAGACAATGGCGCGAGGCTGGTGTGTAACTGCGTGTCGAACAAATCCGCAAGGCGTTGCTCAACTTGCTGAGGCAGCTTGCGTGTGACTGCTACTTTTAAAGCCGCCGCACTCATCGGACGATCTCCAACGCCAATATTTTTACGAATTTCTTCAAGCTGGTTAACCTCGAATTAACGCCTTGGCGCTTTGTTAATGGTTTATTCATCTTAGTTGAAGTCTTTAAAGCCGTGATGAAAAAACGCGTAATGTTTTTGGCCGCGATTGTTTGCGGCAGCGCCGTCATTACTGTGGCCGCCGCTACTATGGCCGAGCCCGGCCCGGCAACGCAACCGGTGGGGCAAGAGGGCGCCGAGAGCTTTGCTTCAGGCAAAGTAAGGCTGGATACGCCTTCCGGCTATCCAGTTCCTCGATTTGTGTCTTTAAAGGCCTCGCGCACGAATTGCCGTCAGGGGCCAAGTTTTGATCATCCCGTGCGTATCACCTTTATGCGGCAAGGCCTTCCAGTGATCGTTGTTGCAGAAACGCAGGATCACTGGCGCAAAGTGCGTGATTTTGATGGGGATGAGTGCTGGGTGCATAAGTCCAAACTGTCAGGCGTTGAAACCGCGTTGGTTCAGACCGAGGGACTGGTGCTGCGTGTCCGGCCAACTTATGCGGCGCCGCAAAAAGCACGATTAGGCAAAGGCCTGATCGCTAAAGTCGAAAAACACAAATCCGGGTGGGTAAAGGTGTCTGTTGATGGCGTGCGAGGATGGGTCCAACCCTCTGGTTTATGGGGAAAACTTTCTCCTTCTGATTAGCTTTTACGCTTACCCTGCCCGCGCTAATTGACCCTTGGACCGTGCGTCTATACCTAACGGCGCAGTGGAGGCGTGGATTAGCGAGCATGACAGAACAAAAAAACAGTTATAACCGCGAAGAATTACTTGAGTGCGGGTACCGTGGATTTAACGGCGCCGGCACAGCGCAATTGCCGGTCCCGCCAATGCTGATGTTCGATCGGGTCAGCGTAATCAATGATGATGGCGGTGAGCATGGCAAAGGCCGGATTGAAGCCGAACTTGATATCAATCCTGATCTCTGGTTTTTCGATTGTCACTTTCCCGGTGACCCCGTGATGCCTGGCTGTCTTGGCCTCGATGCATTGTGGCAATTGATCGGGTTTTACCTCACCTGGTCAGGATTGCCGGGGATGGGGCGCGCGCTGGGCTGCGGTGAAGTGAAGTTTACCGGCATGGTAACCCCGGAAGCAAAGCGGGTGAGATATGAAATTGATATGCGCCGGGTCATCAATCGAAGCCTCAAGCTTGGTATTGGTGATGGTCTTTTGAAGGTCGATGACCGGGTGATCTACACAGCGAAAGATTTACGGGTGGGCCTTTTTTCTGCGGAGCAATTGAAAAACGGCATGAGCTAATTTCCAAAAAGCCTGGGGGACTGAAAGGTAAATTTTGATGCGGCGAGTAGTTATTACGGGCATGGGTGTTGTGTCGTCTATCGGCGGCAATGTCGCTGAAACAACAGCGTCTTTGCGTGAAGGCAAATCAGGAATTACGCGATCAGATCAGTTCGCTGACCTTGGCTTTCGATGTCAGGTTTGGGCGCGTCCGACTGTAGATGTTGATAAGGTTCTGGATCGTCGCACCCGCCGCTTTATGGGCGAGGGCGCTGGCTGGAATTACATCGCCATGCAGGAAGCAATTGAGCAGGCGGGCCTGACTGAAGATCTCATAAGCCATCCGATGACCGGCATCATTATGGGGTCGGGGGGGCCTTCAACCAAAGCGGTTGTTGAGGCGGCGGATAAGACACGCGACACAGGCGGCACAAAAAAAATTGGGCCGACAATTGTTCCCAAAGCGATGTCATCAACAAATTCTGCAACGCTTGCCGTGCCGTTTAAAATTCTTGGCGTCAATTATTCGATCTCATCTGCC
>BQJH01000126.1 GCA_021604605.1 Hyphococcus sp. | reverse complement strand
GCCCGGCCCGACATTGGCGATAGCGCTGCCTGCGGCGGAAAGGGCGGTGAGCGTATCCAGACCAAGGCCGGAAAGAAGTACGGCCAAGGTTGCAAAAGTAGCAAAGTAAACGAAGAAAAAACTCAAAACCGAGACAAAGACGTCATCGGTCAGTGGTCTGCCATTATAACGCGCCACGGCAACACTATTCGGGTGGGCGAGGCGGCGCGCATAAACCGAGATGGCGCCAAGGGCGACTTGAAATCGGAAGATTTTCATGCCGCACGAAGTTGATCCTGCGCAGCCGCCAATAAACATAATGCAAAAGAAAAACCCGACAGCAAATGGCCCCCAGGCGTTGTAATCTGTTGTGGCAAAACCAGTGCCGGTGAGGACCGATACCACATTAAAGATCGCGAGGCGAAACGCTGTGAAGAGGTCCATGTCGTCAAAAAGCGTCAGTACTCTGAACATCATGATGAAGGTCAGTCCGGCGACAACAGTAAAGAAAAACTGGATCTGGCTGTCCGAAAAAAGCCTGCTCCACGCCCCGCGCAAGACGGCGGCGAGGAAAATCCCAAAGGGAAGGCTGCCGATAATCATGAAGGTCGTGACGATAAGATCCAATGGCGCCCGGCCAACGGTTAAGAAAGCGCCGAGCGAGGCGTCCTTGGTTGAATAGCCGCCTGTGGCGACCGTGGTCATGGCGTGATTGACCGCATCCCATGCGGGCATGCCAAACGCCCATAACAGCAAGAAACAAAGGGTTGTGAAGAAGACATAAATCATCGTTAGCGACAGAGAGTACTGGGTCGCATTGGCAATGAATTTTTCAGATGTATCCCAGGCCTCGCTTTTGAAAATCTGCATGCCGCCAATTTTTAATGCAGGCAGAACGGCAAAGGCCATAATGATGATGCCGACGCCGCCAAACCATTGCAGCATGGAGCGCCACAAAAGCGCGCCCGGCGGTGCGTCATCCAACCCTGTGACAACGGTGGAGCCAGTTGTGGTCAGTCCCGACATCGCCTCAAAAAAAGCATCGACATAAGAAAGATGCAATCCGCCGAGGGCCAGGGGAATCGCGGCAAAGAGAACAAGCATCAACCATGAGACAGCTGTCAGTAAAAATCCTTCGCGAGTGCTCACGGTTTTAATCGGGCCCCAACTGGCCGCGGCTGCGCCGCCACCAGTCGCGACTGCGATGATCGCGCCAATGGCGAAAGCTGACCAATCCGCCCGGTGAATTTCATCAGGCGACAAGAGATCGGCGACCATGGGGATCAGCATCATCAGCCCCAGGACGGCGACAAGCGCTCCCGTCACCAATACTACTGGTCGAAATGACAGCATGATCTATTCAAATCCAATGGCGCCCATAGGTCGTTTTGGCGGGCGATCAGTAAAGCGAAAATCTCTAGTGGATTTGTCGCAATTCATAGGGACTGTCGAGGGAGAAGGCGGGGATATTCACTTCAAAGCTCTCGCCGTTCTTCCGGGTCATGCCATAGCGCCCGACCATCACCCCAGATGGCGTCGGCAGCGGCGCGCCAGATGTGTACTCAAATCCTTCGCCGGGCCGGATGACCGGCTGCTCTCCGACAACACCGTCACCATTGACTTCGTCGGTCAATCCTTGTGCGTCGGTGATTTTCCAGTGTCGTGTGCGCAGTTGAACCGGTTCGTTTGATTCGTTGTCGATTCGCACCGTATAGGCCCAGACATAGCGGGGTTCATCAGGGTCAGATTGATCGTCGAGATAGAACGGCTCAACGCTGACCCGAATGCCGCTGGTGACGCATTCATAGTTTTGGTTGATGTCAGGTTCTTTCGCCATGTCTTTACGCGTAAGATACGATCTTGCGCCCTTATGAGTCTTCTTTGTTCCCTTAATAATAAGGTGCAGCGCACGGATGCGCTAGGGCGGCGGCGATATTCAACGTCTTGGGGAAAGATGCTAGATGAATTCGCTTGGGCGGCCCTTGCGAGAACGGGGCTCTCAAGGCAAACGGGATGGCAAGGCAAACGAGGCGGCAAAGCAAACGGGATGGCGATGACAGGTCAATCACATAACGGTGTTTACGCCGCCAGAATGATCGAGGGGTTGATGGAAAGCGGCGCCATTAAAGGGGCGTCGGTTGACCGCTTACAGCCGGCCAGCCTTGATTTGACCTTTGGCGCACGCGCCTGGCGGGTGCGGGCGTCGTTTCTCCCCTCGCGCACGCGCACGGTGACGGCCCGACTGACCGATGGTCTCGCCATGCAGGAGATCAACCTTAATGATGGCGCGGTTTTTGAGCGCGGCTGTGTTTATCTGGTTGAATTAAATGAGCACCTGAAATTATCGGCAGGGCTGATCGGCGCTGCAAACCCGAAAAGCTCAACCGGGCGTATCGATGTTTTTGTCCGGTTGGTGACAGATTTTGGCGTCGCGTTTGATGAGATCCCAACCGGTTATGATGGTCCGCTATACGCAGAAGTCAGCCCCCGGACGTTTTCCATTTTGGCGCGGCGCGGTTCCAGTCTCAATCAACTCCGCCTAAAGGCAGGTGATTACCGGCTGGACGATCAGGAATTGCAACGCTTAAACAGCTTGGCGCCGCTGGCGGGCGACGGCGCAAATATTGATAAGGGTTTAGGGCTTTGTGTCGCCTTGAGCGCTGTCGATGCATCAAATGCAGATGAAGTTATTGGCTGGCGCGCTCGGCGCCATTCAGGTCTAATTGATGTGGATAAGATCGGCGCGCTTGATCCCCATGATTATTTTGAGCCGATCGGCCCACAAAAATCTGGATTTATTATTCTTGATCCTGATGAATTTTATATTCTGGCCTCTAAGGAAGCATTGGTTATTCCGCCTGACTATGCCGCTGAAATGACCCCGATCAGTCCGGGGCTGGGTGAGTTTCGTGTTCATTATGCCGGTTTTTTTGATCCGGGTTTTGGCTGGTCTGAAGAGGCGGGCGATGCGTCAAACGGCAGCCGCGCCGTGCTTGAGGTGCGCAGTCATGATGCGCCTTTTGTGCTTGAAGACGGCCAGCTTGTCGCGCGGCTGGTTTACGAGCGGATGGCGACCCGTCCGGACACACTTTACGGCGCTGGCCTGAAGTCAAACTATCAAGGCCAGGGGCTAAAACTTTCCAAGCATTTTGCTTGAGGATTATTCCAGCCTGAGATTTATTCCGGGACGTATTTCGGCAGGAATGCTTCGATGCGCGAGATCATTTCTTCAAGTCGGGCATCCGCCACTGCGATACCTTCCTCGTTCTCGACCGGCACAATGAGGCGAACCATGGCGCCGTCGGAGCGCTTTTTGAAAACCGCATCAAAGATCAGCCAGAATTTCATTGTAAATTCATTCGCGACTTTTCGCCCACGCTGGTCATACCAGTAATAAACCAGTTGCTTTACATCTCTGTTTTCAATGACCAGGCGATTATATGTCATCGATTGACCATTAGCTGTCTGGCGTTTCAGAATTTTATGAGACGTAATCTCCCAACCACCGCCGGGAATACATTGTCGTGGCGAGTGCCATGAGCGGCCGTCGCGCTGAGCGTCGAGATACGCCAGGTAAAGATTATATGGGTTTTCATCCGGTGAAACCATGTTGATGACGATGGCGTCATCGGCAGCAAGAGTTTCTGCAACGCTCGGGTCCATCGGGCGGACTTCTGTTCGCCAGCCTTCAAACTCCGCCGGGATGCCAGCAAAGTCTTCGCGATCCGGGAAGATCAGGGAGTCTGTGGTCAACACCTGAGAGAGGCCAAAAATAGCAGCAGCGACGCCAAGGACGCCGAAAGCAGCAGATGGGCGTGCGAATGATCCTTTGCTGGGGGCGATTGGTTTCAACTCGGGCGCACCAAGCTTGTCTAACGGGCTCACGCGCGGTTTTGAGAACACGCTGAAAATCGCGATGACGCCAAACAGTGCAATGAGGCATAGCAAGAAGACGACCCAACCTTCGAAAAAGTGCAAAGCGCCTTCCGCATGTTGAGGGCCATAAGCCTGCACTAGAGCGCCGGTGACGGCGATGCGGAAACTGTTCATCACTACAGTGATCGGAATTGTCGATAAAACGATTATCACTTTTTGCCAGAGCGGACCGCGATAGAGATATGCGGTCATGACGCCGAGGCTTAAAAATGGAAAGAGATAGCGTAAGCCGCTACAGGCTTCAGCGACTTGCAGTTTTAAATCGCCAAGATCGATAATATTGCCGGAGAGATAAACCGGGATGTTCATCATCTCGATCATCCAGACGCCTAGGATCGAGGACATCTGCTGGAATTTCCAGGACAGAACAGTGACGACCCAATAAGGCGGCGGCACGGCGAACAATAAAAACGCAATCGGAGCGGCGGTTGCCCGCAACAAAGAGAGGCCGCCAAAAGCGGCAGTCATACCTGCGATGGCGACAATCAGGCCCAAATGTTGGATAACGAAAATATGGGTGAGCTGACCCAATAACAGCATCAACCCTGAAATGCCGACAGCAATGGCGCCAATGACTGAGGGCTCGCCTATGCTTTTGCGAATGGCGTCACGGTTGGTCCAGATCAACCAACCTGAAATAACCGGGATGAAATAGCTGTGGCTTAGCTCATCATACTCGCTCCATCGCATCCAAAGATTGCCGATGGCGTCCCAAAATAGAAATAAGACTGCGGCGATAGCGATGGCGATAAAATAGCCCCAACGGGGAATCCCCATTATATGTCTCCTGTTAACCAAGATTTGAGCGCCCCGATTGGACTTCGTTATAGCTGGAGAAAGTAACCGTGCAATAAATGTGCAAGGAAAAACCGGTTCACAAGGGCGCTATATTGCACAAAAAAGGCGGCCCATGGTCTGAAACCGGGGGCCGCCTTTTGTTACGCAACTAAATTTTGACCGGGTGGAGCCAAACGGGGGCTTAGATCATGCCGCCAGTTTGGATCGGCAGGCCGATCCAAACCAATTAACGAGATGGGCTAATGGATGTAATCGCAAAAGCGATTACATCATGCCGCCCATGCCGCCCATTCCACCCATGCCGCCCATGTCAGGCATGCCGCCGCCAGCGCCGCCGTCTTTCTTCGGCGCGTCAGCAACCATGGCTTCGGTTGTGATCAGAAGACCAGCAACTGAAGCGGCGTCCTGGAGGGCGTGACGAACAACTTTTGCCGGGTCAACAATACCCGTAGCGATCAGATCGCCATATTCGTCTGTCTGCGCATTAAAGCCGAATTTGAAGTTGTCTTGCTCAAGGAGCTTGCCAACCACAATTGAGCCTTCGCCGCCTGCGTTCTGAACGATCTGACGGATCGGCGCCTGAACTGCACGACGGATGATGTTAACGCCCGCTGTTTGGTCAGCGTTTTCGCCTTCAACACCATCTAGGGCTTTTGAAGCATAAAGAAGCGCTGTACCGCCGCCAGGGACGATGCCTTCTTCAACGGCTGCACGTGTTGCGTTCAGCGCGTCATCAACGCGGTCTTTGCGTTCTTTTACTTCAATTTCTGTTGCGCCGCCAACCTTGATCACGGCAACACCGCCAGCGAGTTTCGCCAGACGTTCCTGCAGTTTTTCACGGTCATAATCAGATGATGTTTCTTCGATCTGAGCACGGATTTGCGACGTCCGAGCTTCGATGTCGGTTTTTTCGCCAGCGCCGTCAACGATTGTTGTGTCATCTTTGTTGATCTCAACTTTCTTGGCTGTACCGAGCATGTCGAGTGTGACATTTTCCAGCTTGATGCCGAGATCTTCAGAGATAACCTGACCGCCAGTGAGGATCGCAATATCTTCAAGCATTGCTTTACGACGATCGCCAAAGCCAGGAGCTTTCACAGCCGCGATTTTCAGGCCGCCACGCAGTTTGTTGACAACCAGCGTTGCAAGCGCTTCGCCTTCAACGTCTTCGGCAATAATCAACAGAGGCCGGCCGGATTGTACTGTTGCTTCAAGCAAAGGCAGCATCGACTGGAGGTTTGAAAGCTTTTTCTCATGAAGAAGGATATATGGATCTTCGAGATCAGCGATCATTTTTTCAGGGTTTGTAATGAAGTATGGTGACAAGTAACCGCGGTCGAACTGCATGCCTTCAACAACATCAAGTTCAGTTTCAAGTGACTTGGCTTCTTCAACAGTGATGACGCCTTCATTGCCGACTTTATCCATGGCTTTAGCGATCATTTCGCCAATTTCACGTTCGCCGTTTGAAGATATTGTGCCAACCTGAGCGATCTCGTCAGAAGATGCGATCTTTGTTGCGCGTTCTTTGATGTCAGCAACAACCTTAGAAACAGCAAGCTCGATACCGCGTTTCAGGTCCATTGGGTTCATGCCAGCAGATACTGACTTGATGCCTTCACGGACGATTGCTTGGGCAAGGACAGTTGCTGTGGTTGTGCCGTCGCCCGCTTCGTCATTTGTTTTGCTTGCGACTTCACGGACCATCTGTGCGCCCATGTTTTCAAACTTGTCTTCAAGTTCGATTTCTTTTGCGACAGATACACCGTCTTTTGTTGTGCGCGGGGCGCCGAATGATTTGTCGATAACGACGTTACGGCCTTTGGGACCGAGCGTAACTTTCACCGCATTGGCGAGGATATCGACGCCGCGCAGCATTTTCTCGCGCGCTTCGACGTCAAATTTGACTTCTTTAGCAGCCATTGTTCGAAACTCCTTAAATCTTGTGATTGGGGTTAGTCGACGATCCCGAGGATGTCTGACTCTTTCATGATGAGGAGTTCCTCACCGTCGATTTTTACTTCTGATCCGGACCATTTGCCGAACAGGATTTTGTCGCCAGTACCGACATCCATTGGCGTGATATCGCCATTGTCGTTGCGCGCGCCTGAGCCAACGGCAACAACTTCGCCCTGGCTTGGTTTTTCTTTTGCAGTGTCTGGAATAATGATGCCGCCTGCGGTTTTGTCGTCTTCGTCGATGCGACGAACCAATACGCGGTCATGGAGAGGGCGAAATGCCATCGTTAGCGTCTCCCTAGGCTGAGATTTGTTTTCAAAAACAACCGGTTAAACTGAAAGCGCCCGATAGGGTGAAACCACAACCGGCGCGCTGGCACTCACCCCCGGTGAGTGCTGATGGGGAGATAGGCGCCGACGTTGGGGCCGTCAAGAGTAGGGCCTGTATTTTGTGAGATTAAGGGGAGGGCGAGCGGTCTGGATCGCTCTTCCAGGCGAGATAAGAGATAATGGCGCTGGCGACCACGGCAGTTAGAACGCCAGTAATTAGGACAAAAAGCCCATATTTCGCGTCCGAAACAGCTCCTGTCAGCGAGGCTCCAAGGCCAGTGAGGACGAACATCCAACCGCCAGCTCGATTGGTGACGGTCCAAGCGTGTTCCGACATCAGGGTCCAGGGGGTGCGGATGCCGAGAAAGAAGTTTGAACGGCTTTTAGCCATGTAATTGCCAAACAGGATCAGGAGTAGACTGGCGGCGTAGAGCACACTGGCGGGCATGGCTGGGGCCGCTTCACCGTGGGCTGCCGGGAGAATAATTGAAAGATGGGCTGTGGTGATGATGCCAACAGCGCCAAGCCAGCTCACTTCCAGCAACCCGTGGCTGGCTTTCAGGTTCTGGCCGCGAGGATCGATACTGGGAAGCCAGAAAAATAATACGGACAACAGGATTGCTAGTGTCGGCATGCCGACAAGCACATGATTGCGGGGTGAAAACCCGTCCGGTTCGCCATTGAGCCCCCAGTGCCGCGCGAGCATCGTGTTTTCAGGGATTGTAAGCCAGCCATAGATCGATGTGGCGAACGTAGCGATGATAAAAAGCACGCCCAATAACAAAGCAAGCTTACTGAATTTGGTCATTTTGTTTCAGAAATGGGTTTGGGGGCGGCAGGTTGATGGCCTTCTCCAACTTGGAAAAGGTCCATCAGGCCAGAAACCGCGTCTTCGAGAACAGAAATATTGGCGCGATAAATCAGCGTCACCCCTCGCCGTTCTTCAGTGATCAGGTTGGCCGCTTTTAAGACGTTGAAATGACCAGAGAGCGTTGGCTTGGCGAGATCGAACGCCTTGGCTACATCGCCGGCGGACAGCGCCTGCTGGCGGAGCATCGCAAGGATTTTCCGGCGCGCTGGGTGTGCGATAGCTTTGTAGACGTCAGACATAGTTTGTTATTTAGGGAAATTACAAAATAAATCAAGCCTCCCTTCTACGCTGCGAGGAGGGGCGAAATCTCTGCCATATCTTAGCAATGGCGAAAATATGGCTTCGTCGATGAAACTTTTGCCGCAATTACCTGTTTTTAATGCGCG
>BQJH01000125.1 GCA_021604605.1 Hyphococcus sp. | reverse complement strand
GCTGTACGCCTCAGGCAGAGACGAGTTACGTCAAAGCCATGACAGGCATCGAATTTCGCACCGGGCGTGAGGCCGTGGTTTCCGCAGGGCGCTCCATTGTGGACATTAAAGCTCTTTAATCTTTGCGCCCTTTGGGCAAATCCAAAGAATATTGCAACTTTTCGCCATTTTCATGTGTTACAAACCCAATCAGAGACAAATGAGGCCATATCAATGTTCGTAAAAAAACTGACTGCATCTCTACTCAGCATGAGCCTGATCGGAACGCCGTTGCTCACATTGGCTCAAGAGCCTGCGTCATCGGTTGTTGAGCCAGTGGCGATGGAACAAGTCTCAGAGGAAGTTTCGACGCTTACGACTTCAGCTGAAACAACGGATGAAGTTGAGCCCAATGAAGACGAAATTGCCGATGACCTGAATTCACGCCAGCAACTTGAACAAACCTTTACCTTGCAGCGCACGATCAATGGCGAAGTCGTTGAAACGACAAAACGCACCGTCACCTATGATCGAAACGGTCCCTACCGCGCTACGGAAGCAAACGTCAGTACTCTGGAAAGAGTGAAACAAGCATTTGATGGCGAAGTCCTGACACGCCCTGAAGCATTGGAAGAAGCCAAACTCGATTTTACAATCGCCGATGTCAACGCTGATTACATGCTGACCCCGGACGAGTTTGCCGCTCTAGTAGACAGCTGGCAAGAAAATGAAACGAAGCAGGCCGAGGCTCCAACAAAAGAAATTGCACGCCAACGTCAGTATGAGGCTTTTCTTGCTGAGTTAAGCCCGGAGGCCGCAGAAATGCAAAATGAGGCTTACGCGAAAGAAAAATTCGCTTTTATGGCTGGCGCAAAAACATGGTTGTCGCGAGAAGATTACATTCGCGAGTATCTCCTCGACTTCGATTCCATGGATGCTGACAATGATACATTACTGAAGGGCAATGAGCTGATGCGTTTTCGCGCCCTTAATCGCGGTGAAACTATCGACATGTAGTTTTAGCTCTTTAGAAGCTGAAAAAACTCCGCCACTTTCAAGAATTCAGCGCGCATTGCGTCTTCACGCAGACGCGCCTCATCATCGACGCCCCAGCGTTCCTGCTGAAAATGCTCGTCCACCTGCGATGCGTTGAAAATATCAACTATCGGAAATGCGCCCTTCCATGCAGCAAGCGCGAGAACTGCGGACCCGGTGATCGCAGTCGCCACTTTTACCGCGAACAAAACAGAGGGCGACATCACCTTCAACTGGCTTTCAACAGCATCAACAGACTTTGAAGGCTGGGCTTTAGCGAGAAGTGTCTGTGTAACGATGAGTGGCGCATCAAACTCATCTTGCAACCAGTCGAGATAGGGTTGCCAGATTTCAGCCTGACGCTTTACAAGGCCGGCTGGTTCATCAGCCCGGTAACATAACAAATCTGATTGTAGATACTTTAACGTGTCTTCGGTCCACTGCCCAGTATCGCCATTTTCAACACCATCAAGAGCGCCAGACAAGAGCGCTGTCAACTTCATGGACTCGCGATCAATATGCTCGTTTTGCGCTTCCCACTCTTTTACGATTTCTTCCGCCAGCTGTCTGATTGGCGCAAGCAAAGGCACATGTCGTTGAGTGCGAACAGTACGACCATCCAGGCAGACCGCAAACCCGTCCCCTTCCGGCTGTACGGAAACGGTTTTATAAAACCGTTTTACTTTATGCGGCTTACTCACCGGCGCAAATCCTCTGGCCAGTCACAGTTTGCCTTTTGATCAAACGAAAAGAACTTCCAGGTTTCTTTCATGTGACCTGTAATCGGCGCCTGCAATGTCATTTTTCGGCCCGTTACAGGGTGCGCAAATGTCATTGCTCTACAAAACAAATGGAGTTTTGAAGAAACGCCCTCAATATGCGCGGCTTCTCCACCATATTTGCCATCCCCAACGATTGGACATCCCATGGCGGCGCTATGCACCCGCAATTGGTGCGTGCGGCCTGTGACCGGGCGCATCGCGACAAAAGCAACGCGGGTTGCATCTTCAACGATCTGATAATCCGTCACCGCATTTTTTGCCGCTTCCCCGGTAAATGGGACCACTCGCTCCTGGGCGCCGTCCTGAACCCGCACCATGCGCTTGGCGATCGGCAAGGAGATTGTGCCTTCAGCCGGGATAGGAACACTGGCTGTCAGAGCCCAATATGTTTTTTCAATTTCATGACCCCGAAAAGCATCGCTCAATTTCTGCGCCGCTTTTCGGGTTTTCGCGACAAGCAGCAACCCGCCTGTGTCTTTATCAAGCCGATGAACGAGCTTTGGGCGCTCGCCATTTTTTTCCAGGGCGCCGAGCATCCCGTCGACATGGCGCTTCATGTTCGCGCCGCCCTGCACGGCCAAGCCAAACGGTTTGTTCAAGGCAATGATGGCGTCATCCTGATAAAGGATCAGCTGTTCAATCTCTTTTTTGTCTTGAGCAGTATGTGGATTTGTTTTTGGCTTTCGTTGTTCACCATCCGAAGGTTGCATAGGCGGGATGCGGATCTCCTCGCCCTCTACCAAACGCCGATTTGCTTTCACACGCCCGCCCGCAACACGCACTTGCCCTTTGCGCAAATATTTTTCGAGCATCCCGTGGGTCACTGCAGGAAAATGTGCCTTGAACCATCGGTCCAGGCGCATATCCGCCTCATCGGCGGTGACAACTTTTGTTTGTACGCCACTCATAACGCTTGCCGCGTGAGAAAGAGGCCCGCCAAAAGGCCAAGTATCGAAAGAACGACTGACGCCACCAAATAGGCGGCTGCGATCTGGATTGTTCTGTCCTTATAAAGCGTCACAACATCCATTGAGAAGGTTGAGAATGTCGTAAAGGCGCCAAGCACACCTACCATAAGAAACCCACGCAGAGCGGTGCTTTGCGGCTCATGACGAGATAACCAGACGATAGCTGCGCCCATTATGAAAGAACCGAGGACATTCACGCTCAATGTACCCCATGGGAAGTTTGGGCCAAGATAGTGCAGCGTCACACGCGATACCCCATGACGCGCCATAGCGCCTAGTCCGCCGCCGGCGCCAATTGCAATCCAGATATTTATGCCGTTCACGGCCTTCTCCTCATTAAGGGCATCAGCATTAAGCGCAAAAGAGACTGATCTTCAACGCCTTCTACCCCTATTTTCATATCTAATATGCGCGCCGAGGGGCTGGCTGAACCAAACAGCCGATCCCAGACCGATAGGATGGCCGCATAGTTTGAATCTGTGTCCTGTTTGCGGGCGTGATGATGGACCCAATGGATCGAAGGGGTCACTATTATCCGCGACAATCCCGTTTCCAGTCCCTTAGGTAAACGTACGTTTGAATGATGGAAAATTGCTGTGCTGAGAAGCAGCGCTTCAAAGATGATGACCATTTGAAGCGGTACAGCGAGCAACGCAATCGGGATCAGCCGCAACAGAGCCGACAGCACCACCTCAAAAATATGAAATCGAAAGGCGCTGGTCGTATCCAGAAATTCATCACGATGATGAATTTCATGCAGCCGCCACATCAACGGGACTTTGTGATAAGCCCGGTGCAACCAATAGGTCCAACAATCAAGCGCGAGCAGTGTGCCGATAAAAACGACTATTGCTGGCGCACCTTCGTTCATCCACTCTGGGCGTCGCCACAATAGCTCATTGGCGCCGAGACCTGCGATCGGCGCGACAATAAATGGCGAAAGTGCAAATACCACCAACCATAGACCGCCATTGCGCAAGAGCCGGGGGAGATCCTTTGGCTGATTAGCGGCATTCACCAGCCGTTCCGCAACAAAGAACGTCACGAAAAAAACGCCCGCAATTGCGAGTTTCGCCATGGAGATATTTTCAAGGCTCAAAATGTTGTCTCTCTCGCATGAGGATAGAAAGAGAACCCATCACGAACCGCTCTCTTTTTCTTCGCGCAGGCGGCGCCAATAATCCAGGCGCTTTCTGATCTCCTTGTCGAACCCGTAATTCGATGGCTGATAAAAGTCCTGTCGGTCCATGCCGGGCGGAAAGTAATTCAACCCCGCAAACCCGCCATCCGTATCATGATCGTAGACATAGCCATCGGAGTAACCGAGGGACTTCATCAGCTTTGTCGGCGCGTTCATGGCATGGGGCGGCGGCGGCAGTGATCCGGTTTCCCGGGCGACAGCCTTGGCCTTTTTGAATGCAGCATACGCTCGGTTCGACTTAGGCGCACTGCCCAGATACGCAACCAACTGACCTATCGCAATCTCGCCCTCGGGCTGGCCCAAAAACTCATACGCATCTTTTGCGGCTATCGCCATCGGCAGCGCTTGAGGATCAGCGTTGCCGACATCTTCGGATGCGATAACCACAAGACGGCGCAGGACAAACTTTGGGTCTTCACCACCAGCCAGCATACGCGCCGCCCAATAAAGCGCTGCATCGACATCCGAGCCACGGATCGACTTTTGTAAGGCGCTCGCCATATTATAGTGAGACTCTTGCCCTTTATCGTAGATAGGCGCGCGGCGCTGCACGATATCGCCCAGCTCTTGAGGCTCGATCAAAGCGCGATCTTCCGGTTCGGCAAAAATTTCTTCCGCAAGATTGAGAACGAAACGTCCATCGCCATCGGCCATGGCGCGAAGAGTTTTGCGCGCCTCACCCGTGAGTGGAAGCTTTCGACCTTCTTCGCTTTCCGCTCGCACCAATAACAATTCAAGCGCGCCATCATCAAGACGATTGAGTGTAAAAACCTGCGCCCGCGAAAGTAACGCCGCATTCAATTCGAAAGATGGGTTTTCTGTCGTCGCTCCAATCAAGGTAATCAAACCAGACTCGACATGGGGCAAAAACCCGTCCTGCTGGGCTTTGTTGAAACGGTGGATTTCGTCAACAAAGAGCAGCGTTCCTTTGCCCGTCGTCCGGCGTGCTTTTGCCCGCTCAAAGACTTTGCGCAAATCGGCAACGCCTGAAAAGATTGCTGAAATCTGTTCAAATTCCAGGGCGGCATGTCCTGCCAGCAGCCGGGCAATCGTCGTTTTGCCAACACCGGGCGGCCCCCAGAAAACAATCGAGGATAGCCGTCCCGCCTTCAGCATACGGCTTAATGGCGCGCCCTCGCCCAATAGATGATCCTGCCCAACAACCTCATCAAGCGTTTGAGGGCGCAAACGATCGGCAAGCGGGCGGGGCGTCTCTTTCTCAAAACCAGCGGCTTGAAAGAGATCGCTCATAAAACCTTATCGCCCAACGCGCCAGGGAACGATGCGCCCGCCTGTGTCGATTTCCAGCTCCCATCGAGTGTTGGGTTTAGAAATTTCGCGATCAAGTTCAGCAACTGTATCAACGTCCCTTCCGTTGACTGACAAAATTTTGAAGCCAGGACGAAGGCCACGCCTCGCGGCAAATGATCTCGAGCTTACCTGTGCTACAACAACGCCAGTTGACAAAGGATCAAGCCCCAACTCTTCGCTATAACGCGGTGACAGATTGTCGACCGTGACCCCGTTTAATGGGTGATTGCCCTTCAACTCGCGTGTGTCACGTGGCGGGTTTTCCGGCGGCAGGCTGAGCGTAACAGTCGCATTGCGTGTTTTACCTCCGCGCACATAGGAGATGGTCGCCTCCTCTGCATCCGCCTTGACCCCGATCCGATATTGCAATGTCTCTGCGTCGTAAACCGGTTGTCCGTCCACCTCGATGATCACATCGCCCGGTTTAATGCCGCCAGCCTCGGCGGGCCCAGTTGGCCAGATGTCATCAACAATCGCGCCGGCAGGACGGTCCAGCTTCAGGGCTTTGGCGACATCGGATGTCACCGTACTGGTCGAAGCGCCGATCCATGGCCGCACCAGTGTGTTGCCATTGGTAGCGGAGTTGATGACCTGTTGTACAAGCCGAGACGGGATCGCAAAGCCGATACCGTTAGAGCCGCCCGAGCGGGAATAGATCGCCGTGTTCACGCCGATAAGGCGCCCGTCAATATCTACAAGGGCGCCGCCGGAATTGCCTGGATTAATCGCTGCGTCTGTTTGAATGAAGAACTGATAATCAGAAACCGAAACGGCCGTTCGCGCCAACGCAGACACAATCCCGTTCGTCACCGTCTGCCCCACGCCAAATGGATTACCGATCGCCAGGACAACATCACCAACCTGCAAGCCATCTGAATTTGCGAAGGTAAGAAATGGTAATGCTTCATCCGGTTCGATACGCAATACCGCCAGATCTGTTTGCGGGTCGGCAAGGATAAGTTCGGCGTTATATTCACGCCGATCATTCAACACGACCTTAATCTCTTCCATACCCTCGATGACATGATTGTTGGTCACCACCACGCCATCCGGGCTGACAATAACGCCTGAGCCCAACGAGTTTTGAACACGTTCACGGGGCATGCCGGAACTGCCGCCAAAGAAACGTTCGAAAAACGGATCGCCAGCAAAGCGGTTCCGCTGCTGCACCACACGCCGTGTATAGATGTTCACCACAGCAGGGGCGGCACGCTCCACTACAGGCGCAAAGGATAGCTTGACCTCCATCATCGATTGCGGCGTAACGCGCGGCGCAGAAGAAATCGTATCAGCCTGCATTGCGCTGTTTTCAGCGTTCTCTGCCTCTGGAGTATTTGCTTCTTGTGAAGCCTCCTCGGAAGATTGGGCTGGTTGCGCGCAGGCAGGGGCGCTCATCAATGTACAAAAGGCCAGAACAGTCATCAGGCTAAGACGCATTACTCATTCCTCCAGACAAAAAAGAACACGCAAGATTAGCATCTTGCGTGTCCCCTATTCAATCTCATGTCCGCCCCATTAGAAGGCAGGAAACCGTTATTCTTCGTCGTCGTCATCCTCAACGCCGATGACAGGGCCTGAATCCTGGCCTTTGGCGTCTTCGTCGCGATCAACAAACTCAATCACGGCGAGCGGCGCATTATCGCCATAGCGAAAACCCGCTTTCATAATGCGGATATAACCACCGTCACGCTCAGCATAGCGTGGACCAAGCTTTTCAAACAGCTTCTTGGCCATGTCTTTATCGCGGATCGACGAGATAACCTGACGACGCAAGTGAAGCGACTGATCTTTGTCATCGGCCGCATGCTTTGCTTTCGTGACGAGCTTTTCAACGATCGGGCGAAGCTCTTTGGCTTTCGGCAAGGTCGTTGTGATTTGCTCATGCTTGATGAGCGCGCACGCCATGTTAGCAAACATCGCTTTGCGATGTTCGTGAGTGCGGTTCAATTTACGGTGCGCCATCCCGTGTCGCATGGCTTTATCTCCTTAGACTGACTGACCCTTCAGCCAGATAATTTTGTTTACTCGTCAAACTTTTTGGCAAGTTCTTCAATATTGTCGGGCGGCCAATCCGGTACGTCCATTCCGAGATGCAGACCCAATGTCGCCAGAACTTCTTTAATCTCGTTCAGTGACTTGCGGCCAAAGTTCGGTGTCCGTAGCATTTCGGCTTCGGTCTTTTGAATGAGGTCGCCAATATAAACGATATTGTCGTTTTTCAGGCAGTTCGCAGACCGTACAGAAAGCTCAAGCTCATCAACCTTGCGCAACAAGGCCGGGTTGAATGGAAGCTCTTCACGAGCATCGCTCGCGCTTTCCATTTTCGGCTCATCAAAGTTGATGAAGATCTGCAGCTGATCCTGAAGAATGCGCGCCGCATAAGCGACAGCATCTTCCGGTGTAACAGATCCGTCAGTTTCGATTTCCATAATCAGACGATCATAGTCCAGAACCTGACCTTCACGCGTGTTCTCGACGCGGTAAGCGACGCGAACCACCGGGCTGTAGAGGCTGTCGATCGGAACCAGACCAATCGGCGCATCTTCAGGGCGGTTCTGTTCAGCAGGCGCGTAGCCCTTGCCGTCATTTACCGTCAGTTCCATGCGCAGAGATGCGCCTTCGTCGAGATGGCAGATCACGTGATCTTTGTTGAGGATATCAACAGCCGATGTCTCTTCAATGTCAGCAGCGGTTACAACACCCGGATTGTCACGCTTCAGGACAAGGCGGCGCGGCCCTTCGCTATTCAGGCGCAAAGCAAGCTGTTTCACGTTGAGGACAATGTCAGTCACATCTTCACGAACGCCGGGGATCGATGAAAATTCGTGAACAACGCCGTCAATTTGCAAAGATGTTACGGCAGAGCCCTGCAGCGACGACATCAGAATACGGCGCAGGCCATTTCCAAGCGTCAGGCCAAACCCACGCTCCAAAGGCTGAGCGATAATTGTAGCTTTGCGGTTCGGATCCGCACCCGGCTCAACCTCTAATTTGGTTGGGCGAATGAGTTC
>BQJH01000124.1 GCA_021604605.1 Hyphococcus sp. | reverse complement strand
CGCCTTTCCAAGGAGATATTTTGATGGCTCGCAGAAAAATCGCGATGATTGGTTCCGGCATGATTGGCGGCACGCTCGCGCATATCGCCGCCCAGAAGGAACTTGGCGATGTCGTCATGTTTGATATTGCAGAGGGCCTGCCAGAAGGCAAAAGCCTTGATATTGCTGAAAGCTCACCCGTTGACGGCTATGACAGCCGCCTGAAGGGCACACAGGATTATGCCGATATTGCTGGCGCGGATGTTTGCATAGTGACTGCTGGTGTCGCGCGTAAGCCGGGCATGAGCCGGGACGACCTTGTCGGCATCAATTTGAAAGTTATGAAAGCCGTGGGCGAGGGTATTGCCGCCCATGCGCCGAATGCGCTCGTCATCTGCATCACCAACCCGCTCGATGCGATGGTGTGGGCGTTGCAAAAATTTTCGAGCTTACCGCAGAATAAGGTAATCGGTATGGCGGGCATTCTCGACTCCGCGCGGTTCCGTTATTTCCTGTCAGAAGAATTCAATGTTTCCGTTGAGAGCGTTACGGCGTTTGTTCTCGGCGGTCATGGCGACACGATGGTGCCGTTGACGCGCTATTCAACAGTGGCGGGCATTCCGTTGCCTGATCTGATTGACATGGGCTGGACAACGCAAGAGCGGATCGATGCGATCGTTGATCGAACCCGTAAGGGCGGCGGCGAAATTGTCGCCCTTTTGAAGACAGGCTCTGCTTATTATGCGCCGGCGGCGTCAGCCATTCAGATGGCTGAAAGCTATTTGAAAGACAAAAAGATTGTCGTCCCATGTGCGGCGTATTTAACCGGGCAATATGGCCTCAAAGATATGTATTTGGGCGTGCCGATTGTGTTGGGTGATGAAGGCGCTGAACGTGTTGTTGAAGTTAAATTCAATGACGATGAAAAAGCGATGTTCGACAACTCTGTTGAGGCTGTCAAAGAGTTGATGGAAGCTTGCATCAAGCTTGAGCCAAGCCTCGGCTAATCGCCTGAGTAAAATCCTTGTGTGTAGCGCCGGCTCTTTGGGCCGGCGCCGCTGTAAAAGCCTTGAGTGCGCAAGCTGCGGATTGAGCGAAAATTTGTTCGTTGCTTGCGGATTTCAATTTCCATGTTGCGAGTTGCGTCGCCTTGCAGAGTGGTAGAGCTCGACGCGGTTTGTCCGCCGCGAAATAAATGAACACCGTTCTTTTCTTCAAATGAGACGCCTTCGGACATAGCGGTGCGTTCCGACTTGCCGCCAAGCGTGAGAATGGTTGAGCCGGGATGTGCGAGTGCGGGGCCGGTGATAAGACCGCAGCCTACAACAATACTAACAAGAGTTTTTAAGGTCATAGCGTCACCACTTTTCTAATCTGTCACCAGCTTGGCCGTGTCTCTCATCGCTTGGCAAGGGAAATGGGTGGGTGACGCATAAAAAACCTTCCCTATTTCAGCTTGTGAGGGAGGCTCAAACAAACAATACGCGCAAAAGGCGTATTGCGAGCCCGCCGTAACAGGATATGTAGGGCTTGTGAAAATTCTTTATTCCCACCGGACCCGCTCTGCTGATGGTCAATATGTGCATATCCGTGAGCTGACCAATGCATTGTCGGCGCGCGGTCACGAGCTGGTTATGGATGGGCCGGGCGGCGCGGCGCAACACGAAAAAAGAATGGATGCTGGTGGTGGCGAAACACGCAATTTCATTCCGAAAGCGCTCTATGAATCTGCTGAGGTTGCGTATTCTCTTCCGGCTTATTGGCGGTTGAATTCGCTTTATAAAAAGACCGCACCGGCAATTCTCTATCAACGCTACAATCTTTTTTATTATTCTGGGGCATGGTTGAAACGGTCAACAGGAATTCCGTTGGTTTTGGAGGTGAATGCTCCCTTGGCGCGTGAGCGTGCAAAACATGGCGGCTTGGCGCTGAAAAGTTTTGCTAAAAATTGTGAGCGTGAAATCTGGCGCGCGGCGGATATTGTTTTGCCGGTGACGAACGTTCTGGCTGACGATGTGAGAGCCACTGGCGTACCGGATGAAAAAATTCAGGTAATCCAAAACGGGGTCAGCGAAGATTTTTTGCAGGAGCGGACCGGAAGCGAAATACGTGAGCAATATGGCTTACAGAACAAGCTGGTGCTTGGCTTTACCGGTTTTGTTCGCGACTGGCACCGGGTTGATCGTGTTATTGATTTTATTGCCAATTGCGACCGCGATGATGTTCATTTTTTGCTGGTCGGAGACGGCACTGCGCGGACCTCGCTTGAAGAACTGGCGCGCGTTAAAGGCGTATCAGATAAAGTGACGATTACCGGCGCCGTGCAACGTGAAGATATGCCCGGTCATGTGGCGGCGTTTGACATAGCATTGCAGCCAGCCGTGACGGATTACGCATCGCCTCTAAAACTTTTTGAATATATGGCGCTAGGCAAGGCCATTGTCGCGCCGGCGGGCGCCAACATCAAGGAAGTTTTAACCGACGGAGATGATGCGTTGTTGTTCAAAGATGATGACGCAAGTTTTATGAAAAGCTTGAGCGTATTGGTCGAGAATAAAGAACTTCGAAACAAGCTTTCTATACGTGCGCGAGAAAGTCTGCTCAAACAGGATTTAACCTGGGACGCGAATGCGCGCCGCGTAGAAAAGCTTGCCGTCCAATTGCTGGAGATGAAACGATGACAATCAAAATAGAAACCGAGCGATTGGTTTTGCGTCCCTTGGCGCCCGAGAACGCTGATGCGCATATAGACATGATGGGCGATCAGCGCATTGCGGATTTTCTATCGCCTGACAGGAAAATCCAGGCGCGTTCAGACCGGTGGCGAAACTTTGCAAGCTATCTGGGTCACTGGCAAATTCGCGGTTTTGGCTGGTTTTCTGTCGAGATGAAAGAAACTGGCGAATGGGTCGGCCGTGTTGGGCCGTGGATGCCCGAAGGTTGGCCGGGACTTGAGTGTGGGTGGGCGATTTCACCCGATCACTGGGGCAAGGGATATGCACCGGAAGCTGCTATTGGGGCGATAAACTGGACGTTTTCTCAGTTTCCTGACCTGCCAAGAATTATCTCTGTGATCGACCCTGACAATAAGAACTCCCAAGGCGTCGCTAAAAAGATTGGCGAGGAAAATAGCGGCGAGATTTTTGAGCTTTGGGATTACAAGCTTGAAGTCTGGGCTGCAGAACGAAACGTCTGGCTGGAAAAATTCGGGACTTAAATCTTCACTTTAACGCTATGATGGCTTGACCCTTGCGCATGCGAGGGCATTGTTGGCGAAATTAATTAGAGGGGCATCTCATGCATATTCAAAAAGCAGCAATTGCGTTCGGGTCTTTAGCGCTTGTCGGATTGACACCTGTCAGCGCTCAGGACGCTGGTGAGCAGCAACCTTATGCGCTTTCCTCCAGTCAGTCGGCCACTGTTGACCGCTTGATCGACAGTGCTTTGGAAGATCGTCTGGCCTATGAGGTCTTGGAAAGCTTGACGACTGAGATTGGTCCTCGTTTGCCCGGCTCTGATGATGAGGCGCGCGCCCGCGATTGGGGCGTTGCAAAAATGAAGGCGCTGGGATTTAAAAACGTCCGTATCGAGACCTTTGAGATGCCGTATTGGGAGCGCATATCAGAAAGCGCTGAGATTGTATCGCCCTACCCTCAAGCGCTGAAAATCACCGCGCTTGGTAACAGCGTTTCAACCCCAGAGGGCGGGCTGACAGGTGAGGTGGTCCGTTTCCCGACACTACTTGATTTGGTCGATGCTCCACTAGGCGGTCTTCAGCGGAAAATTGTTTTTGTCGATGAAGTGATGACGAAAACGCAGGATGGATCAGGCTATGGATGGGCGGTTGCAAAGCGGTCTGGCGCCGCTAATGAAGCGGCAAAACGCGGTGCTGCGGCTGCTATTATCCGATCTTCCGGGACGAGTGCCGGGCGGTCACCCCATACCGGCATGATGCGATACGAGGAAGATGTGACGCCAATCCCGACAGCGGCGCTCTCTAATCCTGACGCGGACCTGCTCGCGCGCGCATTAAAATCTGCGGGCAAAGCGGAGATCAAACTCGACATTTCTACGTTGAAAAAAGACACAACGATCTCCGGCAACGTCATCGGCGAGATACCTGGCCGGAGTGATGAGCTGATTGTCATTGGCGGTCACCTTGATAGCTGGGATCTTGGCACCGGCGCCGTTGATGACGGCGCGGGTATCGCGATTACCATGGCGGCGGCAAAGCGTGTGGGTGATCTGAGAGGCAAGCCTGGTCGCACGATCCGCGTTGTTATGTGGGGCGCAGAAGAAGTTGGCTTGTTTGGGGGGCGGGCCTATGCGGAAGCGCATAAGGATGAACTGGACAAGCACTATTTCGCCAGCGAGTCCGATTTTGGCGCGGGACGTATCTGGCAATTCCGGTCAGGATTTGGCGAGAGTGAAATCGGCAAAGCGAAGGTTTTTGAAAAAGCCTTGCGCCGCCTTGGGGTTGGGCCCGGCCGGAATACGTCAAATGGCGGACCGGATGTCAGCCCCATTAGCGCCCTTGGCGTGCCGGTCGCAACCTTAGGTCAGGATGGATCGGACTATTTTAACTTGCACCACACGATGGAAGACACGTTCGACAAGATTAAATTGGATGATCTTCAGCAGAACGTCGCCGCCTGGACGGCGATGATTTACATCGCCTCTGAAATGGAAGGCGACTTTCGTCACAAGGAAAACTCTGCAGAGGCTGCTGCTGAAGAGTAAATTGCGAGCTATGAGCTGCTAAAACGAAACTGGCAGGCATTATCACCTTTCGCCATACAGCTCACATGCTCAACATCGGTCCCGGCGGCTTGCCTTAAAAAGGCAAGGTCCAGTGCGCAAACATCCGGATGTGCTTGGGCAAGGGCGTGGTAAATACAGTTATAGGCTTTGATTTCAGGCGCGGCGTTTGGGGATGCATCGTCAGTGTGCGCATCGAAGCCGAAATCTTGCAGGACCTTTGTGATTTCATGAATTTTATCACTTAGCTTTTCGCCACTGAGCTTTACGCCGACATCTTTACCGAGATCGACGCCAAGTCGTTCGAGCACTGCTTTTGCTTTATCGGCACCAATCGTCTCGATGAGGGCCTCAAGGGTCTTCAGCGAAAACATGTCATAGTTTTTCGGGAATAAATGCATGCCGCGTTCACTCAGGCCATAAACCCGGCTGGGGCGCCCGCCGGTCGCGACCACCTCTTTGCGCAAGACATAACCATCACGCTCAAGGGATGTTAAATGCTGATTGACGGCCGTGCGGGTCACGCTGAGGCCGGCAGCTATCCCGTCAACGGTTAGCCCCGCCTTATTACGGAGCAAAAGACGCATCAGCGCCGTTTGCGTGTGCCCAAATCCGCCAAGGCTGTTTGCTTCATCCACAGTAGTCATTTCACCTTCCCGTGAGCTTTTCATATGGCAGTTTTCTTAGGCTTGCCATATCGACCATATATGACATATAAATATGTTATAAGTAAGTAATCCCAAGCCCACTTCTGCAAATTTCACATGCAGCGCACGGGGGGCAGGGCCTTTTTGAGTGTGAAACAAGCAGAAACAAGGGACTTCAAAAATGATAAAACAGATTTTGGTTGGCGTCGCCGCTCTGGCGACTGCGACGGTAAGTGCGTGCGCGAGTGAGGTTGATGATGGCGGTCCAAGCGATATGCAGATCGCTCACATTGCCTACACGGCAGGCAATATTGACATCCGTTATGCACATCTTGCATTGGCGATTTCAGACAATCCGGATGTTCGCGAATTTGCTGAAACAATGTTGCGTGATCATGTTGCGGTCAATGACGCCGCGTTAGCGTTGCTCGCAAAACTTGAAGCTGCGCCGGAAGATAATGAAACCAGTCAGGTGCTTCTCAGTCAGGCATTAGAAAAGCGCAACGAACTAAAGGTGCTGGATGGTGCCGCCTTTGATAAAGCCTATGCAGAAAACGAACTGGCCTATCATCAATTCGTCAACAAGACTGTGGAAGAAGCGTTCATCCCAGCGGCTGATAATCAGGAGTTTAAAGAACTTCTGGGCGTGGCGTTACAGACTTTCAAAGTACACGAGGGCCATGCGGAAATGCTGGTGGAGAAAACCAAATGAGGTTTTTTGCAAACGTCCCAAAAAGGCGGAAAGCTATGCAGTTCATGACCGCAGCAGGGATCATAATTCTTGCGGCAGCATGCAGCGCAGAAGCCGACATGCCGGAAACGCATATTGTCGAAATGCACGGCCTCACATTTGTTCCGGCAACTGTTGAAGCAAAAGTCGGCGATACCGTTCTCTGGATAAACACCGATGTCATGCCCCATACCGCGACGGCGGCAGATGGCGCGTGGGATTCAGGCATGATGGAGGTTGATGACGAGTGGTCATTACTGATTGAAGAGGCGGGTGAAATGAATTTTATCTGCACATATCATCCAGGGATGGAAGGCGTCATTACGGCTGAATAATCACTGGCGTACCAGGTGACGTTCCCTTCGCGAGGCTGTAAAGGCTTGGCTTTCGCGAAGGGATATTTTTATGGACGGCGCACCAGGAAGAATGGCCTCCCAACAATGGGCAAGAGAAGACATCGAGGCGTTGATGGCGGCGCCTTTTGCGGAATTGATCTTTCGTGCGCAGGAAATTCACCGCGAGAATTTTAACCCGAATGAGGTGCAGGCCTCGCGGCTTCTCTCCATTAAAACCGGGGGCTGCCCTGAGGATTGTGGGTATTGCTCTCAATCGGCAAAATTTGAAACAGGGCTTAAAGCCTCCAAGCTGATGGAAAAAGAGGCGGTTGTCTCCGCTGCAAAGCAGGCAAAGGCTGAAGGGGCGTCCCGGTTTTGCATGGGGGCGGCCTGGCGCTCACCGAAAGATCGCGACATGGGCGCTCTTTGTGAGATGGTTGGCGAGGTGAAATCGCTCGGCCTGGAGACGTGCATGACACTTGGCATGTTATCAGAGGCTCAAGCCGAACAGCTAAGTGATGCGGGCCTCGATTATTATAACCACAATATTGATACGTCTCCTGAGTATTATGACAAAGTTATCTCAACCCGTACATTCGAAGATCGAATTGATACGTTGGAAACAGTGCGCAAGTCGGGAATGAAAGTATGTTGCGGCGGTATTGTTGGTATGGGGGAGCAAGCGGAAGACCGGGTGGGCTTCTTGATGGCGTTGGCGAATATGAGCCCTCCGCCAGAGTCTGTGCCGATTAACGCTTTAATGCCAATCGAAGGAACGCCGCTTGGCCATAGCGAGCCTATTCAGGCGATTGAATTCGCTCGGTTGATCGCGGTGGCGCGTATCTTGATGCCGACCTCATATGTTCGTTTATCTGCAGGCCGAGAAAATATGAGTGAAGAGGCGCAAGCGTTGTGCTTTTTGGCTGGCGCCAACTCAATCTTTATTGGTGACGAGCTTTTAACAACAAACAATCCCGGTCAAGACAGAGACAAGGCATTGTTCGAGCGTTTGGGTGTGACGTTGGTTTAGGCGTGGCCCGCCTCAACGACTGTTTTCAAATCAGCAAGGCCTTGTTCATACTGTTTGCCGAGCATGCCATCCATCATGAAGCTGAAGATCGTCGCCATCGGCTTCATATGTAGTGGCACACCTTCGCGCATATTGGTGTCGAGCGCCCAGACGACTTTTGTGCCGTTGCCTGAGGGTTTGACATCAAACGTCGCCATGCCGCCGCCCATCGAACCGAAATCAAGTTTGGTCACCATTTTGTTTGGCGTGTCGAGCACAATAATTTCCTGACTGCCTGAACCGACATCACGTTTTTCGCTTTCCCATTCCATGCGCTGGCCGACGCCGGAGCCAGTCATGGTATATTTTGCATTGGGATCGAGCTTCGCCCAAGGTGACCATGCATCCCATTTGTTGAAGTCACTAATATGTGCAAAGACCGCGTCTGGCGCGGCGTTGATGATCGTCTCGCGCTCCACATGGACTTTGTCAGGCCAGAAAAATGCAAATAGAACAAACGCCACAACGACAATAGCAATGATCAGAATAATCGTATCCATCAGTCTACCTCTCTTTGGCGGTTAAAAAGACTATAACCGAAAGTTCTGTATAGGTCACGTCAGCACGCCTTGAATAAAAATGGATGGGCGCAAAAAAACGGCCCCGAAATAACGAGGCCGTTTTTTGTTCTTTTTTTGCGGTGCTTATTTCTTGCCGCGACGATCAACTTTTTCCTTGATCCGGGCCGACTTACCGCGACGATCGCGCAGGTAATATAGTTTCGCACGGCGAACTTTACCGCGGCGAACAACGTCAATGGAATCGACCAGTG
>BQJH01000123.1 GCA_021604605.1 Hyphococcus sp. | reverse complement strand
ACGCGGGCCTGTGACGCCGCATAAAACTTGTCGATCATGTCCCCGTCGACGAGTGCATTCATCTTCGCCCAGATCGCCGCCGTTTTTCCTTTCTGAGCGTTTTTGATTTCCTTATCAATCAACTTCGAAATGTATGAACGTCCCGTCAATGGCGCAACAGCAAACTTTTCAAACGCCTCTGGGGCTGCATAGCCTGTGATAAAATTAAAGACTTTCGCCGCATCACGCCCGATCGCCGGGTCACAAGTAAAGAGTGATAAGTCAGTATAAATTTTCGCCGTTATCGGATGGTAGTTGCCCGTACCAACATGGGTATATGTGCGTGCGCCAACAGCTTCCTGTCGCACAACAATAGAAAGTTTTGCGTGAGTTTTATATTCCACAAAACCATAAACGACATTGACACCCGCTCGTTCGAGCGCCCGCGCCCAACGAATGTTAGCTTCTTCATCAAAGCGCGCTTTAAGTTCGACGAGCGCCGTAACGTTTTTTCCCGCTTCCGCTGCCTCGATGAGTGCTTCCACAATCGGTGATTGCTTTGACGTACGGTAGAGTGTCTGCTTGATGGCGACAACTTTTGGATCAGCCGCCGCCTGTTTCAAAAATTGCACAACGACGTCGAAAGACTCGTATGGATGATGAACAAGGATGTCTTTCTCACGGATTGCAGAAAAGCAATTGCCGCCATGTTCGCGTATTCGTTCAGGGAAACGCGGTTCAAACGGTTCAAACATCAAATCCGGGCGCTCAGACGGGATAAGCTCATTGGTTTGCGCGAGCCCAAGCAATCCGTCGACATAGACCATATCTTGCTGGGACGCCTGCAAGCGCTCGATAATCATATCGCGCAATCGATCCGGCGTTTTGGAATCGACTTTTACTCGAATAACGTCTCCGCGCCGACGCCTGCGCAGCATGGATTCAAAAACCCTGACGAGGTCTTCGGCTTCCTCTTCCACTTCAACGTCAGAATCTCTCAGTACTCTGAATGATCCATGGGCCAGCACTTCAAAGCCCGGAAAAACGTAATTGATGAAACGCGCGATAATCTGTTCAAGTGCAACAAATCTTATGGGCGCCCGGCCTGTTTCTGGCATCTTTGCTTCTGGCAGGTGAATAAACCGATCAATCTTCCCCGGAACGGGAAGCAAAGCCTGTAAGATACGCCCGTCTTTGCGCTTTAATTCAAAACACAACACAAAACCAAGATTGGGCACAAACGGAAATGGATGCGCCGGATCAAGAGCCAGTGGCGTCAGGATTGGAAAAATATTATTTTCAAACTCACCCTGTAACCAGTCGATATCGCTTTTTGTCAACTCTTGCTCATCGAGAACCGATACGCCAGCATCGGCCAGCATCGGCCGCAACTCGCGCCAGCACCGTTGCTGTTCATCCATCAACCGGGAAGCATGTTCATTGATAAGAGTGAGTTGTTCCTGCGCTGTCAGACCTTCCTGACTGACCGCGCTAATCCCTTCACGCACTTGCCCGCGCAAACCCGCGACGCGCACCATGAAAAATTCATCAAGGTTGCTGGCTGAGATGGACAGAAAGCGCAATCGCCCCAGAACCGGGTGACGCTCATTAAACGCCTCTTCCAGAACACGCGAGTTAAACGCCAGCCAAGAGAGTTCGCGATTGATAAACCGCTCTGGAGATGTGGACGTAATCAAGGCGGCAGTCGCGTCGGCATTTGCGCCCTCGCCACTCGGTCTTGCGCTGCCATTTTTTTCATTATCGTCCAGCACCAATATCTCCCGGAAACCTGATTACACCCTAAAAATGGTCTTCAAGCACCTTTTGCGCAAGTTGCACTGAAACTTTCTTTTTTTCATTAAGGGCAGCTTGATCCGCCGCTTCAACAAAACGGTGCGCTGCAAGAAAAGTTCTTGGTAAACGAACTGCCGCATACTCAATGACAGCCTTGCCAACTGTCACTTGGCGGTCTTGAAACCCTTTTGCCATGACAGCCCTGAGCATCGCTTCATCAGGTTCCGACATTTGCGCCCGCGGCATGGCCTCCAACCGGGTTCGTAAATCTTTTAAACCGCCCGCCCACTCGCTTGGTTGTCCACGCCCAACCAGAATGAGGCGTCTACCGGCGCCCAATATGTCTTCAATTTTCGCCAGAAACTCCGCCGGGTCAGGGTTCATTGAGGCGCCATCAAACCCGATCAGATCATTGTCGATCTTTGGATCAAGTTTTGTTTGATCATTTATGTACGCGCCGCCAAGCTCTGCCAGCAGCACATGAAGAAGATGAGTTTTGCCTGCGCCCTCGGGCCCGCAAATAGTCATCGCTGGCTCCCCCGATGCGACCCAGGCTTTGCTCGCGCGCCATGCGGCATCGTTTGCCGTCGACAGAACAAAATGCTCACGGTCATATCGCGGCGGCCGTGCAGGCAGCGTCAATGAGAATTGACCCATTGAATTTGGCGCGAGGGTTTTTGATGCGTCAGTCATCAGTTTTTTTAACGCCAGATACACTCAAAGGCGCCAGTTTTAATATTGGCTGTTTCCGCCGTTTACGCTTTCTGTTTCGTCAATCGATGCTGGATAAAAATCGGATTGATCTCCATCCGCGCGAAAGCGGTTACGTCGCTGGCGACGATTAACGCCTCTGACATCCTGTGCTGTAGACGGTGTTGCAATCAACCAATGGTCTCCATCCTCCGACCATAAGGCCAATCCTTGCGATTCCATCGCAACAGTCAGCTTGCTGGGATCCCCATAGGCCTGAACAAGAATTTCAGCGCCAAAACGCGACAGGGATTGCACCTGGACCGAACCGATTAAAGGCGTTGAAACCAAAGCAGAACGAATTTGCGCCCATTCATCCAACGAACGATAATATGCACTCACTCCAAGCAGCGCTAATGATGAATGATCAATAAGGGTCCGCTCTTTCCAGGGCTTTGCATATTTTGCAATCGCCACTTCTATCGAGCGCTCTGCCAAAGCTGGGAAATTACCAGAGGGTTGACTGAACCACTCTTCCGCCAGCACGTCACCGACTTTCGCAACGACGACATTGTCTAAAGCCGCCCGCAGAGAGTTCGAGCCTGACGGCCCGGCATAAGCAGTGTCATCGCCTAGTTCAGATTCCACAGCATCCAGATTGACCGCTTCTCTAAAGCCATTAATCAGACGCACCCGCAATTTATCTTGACCATCTGATTGCTGCAAATACCCTTGTGCAATGATTACCTGACTAACCGAATAACGCGCGGCCAGTTCTGCGAGGGCGGCTTGATTTAACGCCAGCGCCTGACGCGGGCTAACAGTGCCCGCATCCTCAAGGTCGCCTAACGGCGCTACCATCGGCGTCAGTTCATTATCGTAAGGACGCACTTTCCAAGCGGCCATCCATGGATTGTTCTCTTCCCAAAGATATGTGCCGTTCGATGTCTGCAGGATCGGCAGCACAAGCGCCGTGCGTGTTTGCGCTTCGCTATAAGGAATGCGCGCATCTTTTAAAATTTTGCGCACGGCATCCGGTTTAAACCGGTAGGTGATATAAGCACGATAAGTCTTGGCCGAACTCTTCTCGTTATAGACTTCAAAGCCGGACTCCAGCAATTCAAGGTCGCGGTCGCTTAACGTGATGATGCCGCGATCAACCACATCATAAGCTTGTCCTGGAACTTGCCCCGAGGTAGGCGCTGATGTTTGCGCCGGTTGGCCGGTCGCAAGCCTTGGCAGATAAGCCCAGTCATCTTCAACCGTCAGGCGACGCAAGAGAATGTCCATAGCGCGGCGGCGCCCTGCCCGCTGGGCGGAGGATTTCGCGGCTGTGGCGCTATCGCCCTGGGCCTGGACCGTGACGCGCGGCACTACAAAAACATCTTCCCCCACAGCCAACGCTGGCGAGAAGCCCATTGCTGTGATCACGCAGATCGAAACCGCCACACCTAAAATTCTTGCAATCATTTACTGTTGTCCTGTTTATCCGCCAGCAGGGCCGACTCTATCACGTTTCTTATAGGCGATTATAGCGGGAGCGGCCCTCGGAAACGACCTTAATTTCCAAATGTTAAAGCATTTAGTTGCACGCGCCCGCCGGTATTGGCTAGGAGGGGCCTATGAGTGATGCATATAAAAAAGCCGGGGTTGATATTGATGCGGGCGAACGCCTGGTCAAAGCCATTGGCCCCTTGGCCAAAGCGACCGCCCGTGCTGGCGCAGACAGCGCATTAGGGGGGTTTGGGGGGCTTTTCGACCTGAAAGCGGCGGGATTTCAGGACCCTATTCTGGTTTCCGGGACGGACGGTGTCGGAACGAAGCTGAAGCTCGCGTTTCTGCTGGATAAGCATGACACAATCGGGGTCGATCTGGTGGCCATGTGCGTCAATGACGTCTTAGCACAGGGCGCTGAGCCTCTGTTTTTCCTCGATTATTTTGCGACCGGCAAGCTTGATGAAGGAACAGCGACTTCTGTTGTCGCCGGGATCGCCGATGGCTGCCTGCAAGCGGGATGCGCTCTTGTTGGCGGCGAAACGGCGGAAATGCCCGGCATGTATGGAGCCGGTGAATATGACCTCGCGGGATTCTGCGTCGGCGCTGTCGAGCGTACAGACGTCATGCCGCGGCCTGTCTCTTCTGGCGACGTGATGATCGGCCTGGCCTCCTCCGGTCCGCACGCCAATGGCCATTCTCTCATTCGAAAAATTGTCGAAGATAGCCGCGCCGATCTGCAAGCCGCTGCGCCTTTTGATTCGAGCGTGAAGCTAGGCGAGGCGCTGCTCGAACCGACACGCATTTACGTCAAGCAAGTGCTGCCTTTACTAAAGCAATCAACCGTAAGAGCTTTCTCTCATATTACTGGCGGCGGCCTGACCGATAATGTACCGCGCGTTCTCGGTGAAAATCATGCGCCCGTCTTTGATGATAGCGCCCTGACCATGCCGCCACTATTTCAATGGCTGCAGGAAGCTGGCAATGTTTCCGATGCTGACATGCACCGAACATTTAACTGTGGCATTGGCGGCGTTATCGTTTGCGAAAAGAACAGCGCTGACGCAATCATCACTGCGCTCAATAATACTGGAACGCCAGCTCACCTGATCGGTGAGATCAAGGAGAAGTAGATCATGGCGGCGAAGCTGGCTGTGCTGATCTCTGGACGCGGCACGAATTTACAATCGATTATTGATGCGGTCGCAAAGGAAGATTTTCCGGCTGAAATCACGCTTGTGATTTCCAATCGCCCGAAAGCGGCGGGACTCGATCGCGCGGCGAAAGCGGGCATTCCGCAACAAGTCATTGACCACAAAGATTTTAAAACGCGTGAAGATTTTGATGCAGCCCTCGATGAGACATTACGCATGGCGGAAGTCGATTATGTGTGCCTCGCAGGGTTCATGCGCTTGTTGACGCCGGACTTCGTCAACGACTGGCGTGGGCGTTTAATCAATATCCATCCTTCGTTACTCCCTGCATTCCGCGGGCTTCATGTTCAGGAACGAACAATAGATGCGGGCGTTAAAGTTGCCGGTTGTTCAGTGCATTTTGTTTCCGCTGAAGTGGACGCCGGCCCCATCATTGGCCAGGCGGCTATCCCTGTCCTGCCCGGTGAAAACGTTGAAAGCCTGACGGCGCGCATTCTTGAGCAGGAACATCGTCTTTACCCAGCCTGTATAAAATTAGTCGTTGAAGGCAAAGCACGCATTTCAGGCGCGCTTGTGCAATTTGATTCAAGCGTCGTCACAGAAGGCGCTTTGCTTAATCCACCAGCGCTCGCCGATTAACGGGGCTGTTTAAGACGCCGCTTCAAACCTTGAAATAAAGTCCCGAATGCGTGCTGCATTAGCGCCAAGATCAGACGTGCCGACGCGAGATTTGGAACGAAGGTCGATGCGTGTCTTTCCTCCCTCTTCAGAAATGCGAACCACAAAGTCGTCAACAAAACCAAACCAAGTGCTTTTATATGCCGCCTCAATGATGCGGGTCGTCTCCGATGTTTCCTCATTGAGGATATTCATGCTCATGGCTTCAACAATATCACGCGACAAATTCATCGCTTCTTCAGGAGCAACAGTCGTCATGATTGGCGCTATATCGGGAAATGCTTCGCGCTGTGCGTCTGCGGTTGATAATTCAGATCCCGGCGCCGGTTCATCGCCAACATAAGCGGCAGGGTTTGCGCGTTCAAAATCAGCCGCTGTTATAATTTGTGGCGGATTGGAAAAGTCAGTTGTGATATCGTGAATGTAGGGATTGGCTTCAGCCAGTTCCTTCATCTTGATCGGTACGAACGCAGCTCCAGCCCCCATAAGTGTTGCGATCAAGGCAAGCGGCGCTAGTTGGCGCGCTGTGATCAAGGCAAGCACAAAGCTGACCACGCTCAACCCGGTTGCAATCATCAAAGGCAACGCGGCTTTCCGGATCAAGCCCAAACCGAAGCCATAATCCCATACGCCAAATCGCGTACCCGGCCCTGACACCGCAATGACAAGCGCCAAAACGATCGCCGCCAATGAAACAATCCAGATCAGCAATTTCATGAGGTCGTCCTTTCCTCGGTTAAGCGCCTATTTTATGGGCAAATTTACCTGCAGCGCCAGTCAAATGACTGACTCTTGCCTTAAATCAGCGACTTAAAATGCCTGCCCAAAATAAGACGCTCGTGCGGCGAGGCAAAACGTATTGACGCTTTCAATATTCTATAGAATATAGAATTATGAATCAAAGGATAGAGAAAAACTCCGCCCGGTCGCAGGCATTGCAACTGATCATCGAAAAAATCCATGCAGGTGATTTCAAAGACGGACAACGCTTGAACGAGACGGCTCTGGCTCGCGAGCTCTGCGTCAGCCAAACGCCAATAAGAGAGGCTTTACTTGGTCTTCAAGGGCAAGGATATCTGACCTCAACTACGGATAAGGGGTTTTACATCAAACCCTTGAGCATTCGTGAAGTTGAGGAGATGTATCCTGTCCTCGCTGAGTTGGAGAGATGCGCTCTTAAATCTACCGCAGCATTTGAGCAAAAGACGTTCACCGAACTCAAAACAATAAATGAGAAGTTCGCCAAGGCGAGAGGCAAACGCGCCATTGCGCTTGACAACGCCTGGCACAATACATTGCTCCGGCAATGCCCTAATCTCTATTTGTTGGAGTCTATTCAGCGCGTAAGGCGAGATATCAAGAGGTATGAAAACCTCTATTTTCTAGAAGGCGGCAACCTTGTCTCGTCGAGCTCTGAACATGATGACATCATTTCATGTCTTGAAGAGAGGCGCATCGATGATGCTTGCGACCTGATCGAAGCAAATTGCATCAACACAATTGAATATATCCGAACCTGGTTGGAGACACGATCATGAGACCGATGCTTTATGCAATCACCTTTCTTATTGTCAGCACACCATTACTAATCTCATGTGGTACGACCGTGCCACCAATCGCGGTAGAAGAACCAGAGATAGTGCCCTTAATGGAGGACAGTATCGCCACGCTGCTAGACACATCAGAGGCGCAAGCCGTCTCTCTGGCTGTCAGTTATAAGGGGCAACTCTACATTACGCATGGAGGCGAGATAGATCCCGGCAAGCAAAATACACCAGATGATGAGACCTTGTTCGAGATCGCCTCAATCACAAAGACCTTCACCGGTATACTGACAGCAGATGCAGTCAACCAGAAATTGCTGACCTTAGAGGACGATATCAGGATGTATCTTGATGGAGATTACCACAATCTCGAATATGATGGTCATCCTATAAGAATCAAACATCTGCTCACGCACACAAGCGGTCTGCCAGCTAACAATGAAGGCATGCAAAAGGCACTAAGAGAATTGCCCGATGGAGACGCAACGGGTGAACGCTGGCGTGAAATCTACGGCGCAAATGCGAAAGAGACGCGAGCAAGCGTTCTGGACTATCTCGGGCGTCTCGACCTAGCTTCTCAGCCTGGCACGAAGTTCAACTATTCCAACTTCGGCACAAACCTCATGGCACATATCCTTGAGCGTGTAACGGGTCAGTCCTTTGGTAGTCTTCTGACAAATAAAATTCTGCAAAACGCCGATATGACGGATAGCTACTTGCAGCTTTCACCCACAGATATATCTCGCCTCGCACTTGGATATAATGCAATCGGTGAACACATCCCTCCCCTGCCTATCGCAGACATACTCTGGGGGGCAGATGGCGGCATAAAAGCAACACCGCACGATATGGCAAAATATATGGACTTTGTCCTGTCTGGTAGTGCCCCGTCCGTCGAGTTATCCAAGACTCGCCTTCACAAATTGGATGAGGGATACTGGATGGGGTATTTTTGGTGGGTAATCGATACCGAGACAGGGGAGCGGAGCTATCGCCATGATGGTGGCGG
>BQJH01000122.1 GCA_021604605.1 Hyphococcus sp. | reverse complement strand
TTGAAGAAGAACCCCCGGTTGACCCGGATGATATTGTAACCGGTGACGCCGGGCGAACAGAAACAAGGAAAGCGTAACATGGATATTGGCGAGATCATGAAACAGGCCGGTGAGATGCAGGCCAAGATGAAGGAAATGCAGGAGAAAATCGCCGAGATTGAAGTCACGGGCGAGGCAGGCGGCGGCATGGTCAAGGTCGTGTTGAACGGTAAAGGCTACGCCAGCGCCGTCGCGATTGAGCGCTCTCTGGTGAAAGAGGATGACGCGGAGATTCTGGAAGACTTGATCGCTGCGGCGATCAACGACGCAAAATCAAAGTTAGAAACTCAGTCGGCGGAGCAAATGAAAACCCTGACCGACGGCATGCCAATGCCACCCGGCATGAAGCTGCCTTTTTGAGGAAGCGATAATGAAAAAAATATTATACTTTATTCTGTTGCTTTTGGTTGCAACGCCAAGCTTGGCAACAATTCAACGGCCAAAAAATATTTTTGAGATATTCGCGGAAGCTGATGTTATTGCTCATGTTCGACCGGTTCGTGTTGAGGCAAGGATTGTTGATGAAAAGTTTTGTGGATACACCTATATTGCTGATGTGGTTGAAGGTTTGCACGGAGTTGATGACGAGAAAATAGAGTTTACAGCCAGCTCTCATACGGGAAATCTTGCTATTGGGCAGGAGGCTGTCGTTTTTCTTCGACGCGCTAAGTGGCGAGATGGATTTTGGGTTCAATTCCCATTGGCGAACAAAGCAAACGAGTTCGCGGAACTTGAAGAAATCTGTACAGATAAAACACCATCTTTGTTTGAGATGGGGTATGCAACGATGGAATACTCAACTGCAAGAGCACGCGCTATTACTAAAGATGAATTCAAACTTGCCGCCTCAATGGGGGATAATCCGGAGGAATGGATAACTTGGCATGATAATTTCTACATGTTGAGAATACCTCCTACGACAGACCTAGGCTCTCTGGTTGGTGCCCGAAAAGTATCAGTGCACGCAGTCGAAATTGACGGTGAAATTTTGAACATAGATGACATTTCTGATGGTTGGCTGTTGCCTGAACAATATTTGAGAGCCGTCACTCTATTTCCTGCAAGGGAGATGAAATCCATAATTCGTGAATTCAAAAACTTGCATAAAAATCAAGAAAACTAGGAAAGTTCACGAGCGTAAATGCCCGCATCCCCCATTGGTCCTGAGTTACAGCGTTTAATCGATCTTCTGGCAAAGATGCCAGGGTTGGGCCCGCGCTCGGCCAAGCGCGCCGCGCTTTATCTGTTGAAAAAACGCGAGCCGGTGATGCGCCCGCTTGCCTTTGCCATGGCGGATGCGGCGGACAAGGTGATGCCGTGTGCTGAATGTGGCAACTGGGATTCGATTGATCCGTGTGCGGTGTGTGCTGACGCGACACGTGAGGCGGGTGTCTTATGCGTCGTGCAGGATGTGGGGGATCTCTGGGCGCTGGAACGTGCGGGCGCCCATAAGGGCCGTTATCATGTGCTGGGCGGGCTTTTGTCGCCGTTGGACGGCGTTGGTCCGGATGATCTGAATATGGGTCAGTTGATTGATCGTGCGCGTAGCGATGTCGTGACGGAAGTTGTGTTGGCGCTCGCCGCCACGGTCGATGGTCAGACGACAGCACATTATCTGACAGAACATTTAACGGATGCGGGTGTTTCCGTGACGCGGCTTAGTCAGGGTGTGCCGGTTGGTGGTGAGCTTGATTATCTCGATGAAGGCACGATTGCTGCGGCGATGAAAGCGCGCCGACCATTTTAGACACCTAAACCGACTGCAGTTTCTTTTTGAATTCGAAAATGCCGGGCGCAGCTACGTTGATCCGCCGCATCGTCATAACAAAGATCAGCAATACAGTGATGAATATGATGCTCGGTCCTTGGCGCATATCAGCAAGATGCGCAAAGCCAAAGGGCAACATCACAGCAATCGCCATCATCAGCTTTTCATATTTGAGCCAACTGTTTTCAACGGCCTGATGCGCAATGTAGGCGACCGGCAGAGCCAGAATAATCAGCTCATAATGAAATCCGTAAGGGGCGGTAAAGAACACAACGGAAAGAAGGGCGCTGGCTTTCCAGAGCGGCGCCAGATCGCTGCGCCATGTGCGCCAGACCACAAAAACACTGACTCCGGAAAACAGAACATAAATTAGCTTTGCGACCACCACAGGCAGTCCGGCAAAGAGCGCCGCAGTGTAAGGCGTCGCCATCTTTGCAAGCGGAAAGGCTTTGCTGGTCACCAGAGCGCTGGTGTTCAAAATTGAATCAAAAAACGCCGCCCAAGTTTCAATGCCAAACGCCGCCAGGCTAATGGCCGCCAAACCAATCGCTGTTAGAGCGGCTGAAATAAAAGCGCGCCAGCACCCGCCCGCGAGATAGGCCAGTGGGATTAATAGTCCTAGCTGTGGTTTGTAGGTCAGCAACCCGGCGGCGATGCCGGCAAAAATCGGCCGCGATTTTGGATAGACCACAGCAATGGTAATGAGCGCGGCAGACAGAAAGCCGTTCTGCCCTGTGATGTAGGCCATATAAGCCGACGGACAGGCAAAAGCAGCAAGCAGGATCAAGCGGTCATTAATGAGATTGCGTAAGACAGCAAAAAAGCTAATGGCGCTCGCCGTCGCCCAGAGCGTGTAGCTGAGTAAATATGGTGCAAAGCCAAAAGCTGAAACAAACAAAAGATAGGTCGGCGGGTATTGCCAGGTGAGCTTAATATCGTCGCGATGAGGCGCTAACGCTTCCAGCTGGTTTTGGAAATATGCGGCGTTGTAAATCTCTGTTGCGGCGCCGGAGAGGCTGGCTTTTGCTGCCGCGTAAAACGCTAAAAAATCACCGCCGATGACAACGTCGCTACGCCCTGTCAGAACCATCCAGTACATGACGGCCGTTGTCGGGATGACAATCGCGGCCCAGATCGCAATAGCGATGTAGAGGCGCGTGCGCGTCGGCTCGAATTTGCGCCAGTCTATGCGCGTGCTCATTTCAAGCGAAGGCATCTTTTAGCACCGTTCAATCATTAGCGAGTTACTGTCATTAACGAAAACACTGGCCTGCTCGTGATAAGGTTTCCTCGGGGTAAGGATATCGTTAACGCATAAATAAAGGATTAGCGTTCTTTTGCAGTTGAGGCGCGGGCAGACCTTTTACGGAGCAGGTTCATTAATAACGACACGCCATCACAGCCTGAACGGCCAACACGAGCGCTGGCGCGCAAACACGGCGTGCAGTTCGCGAAATTCGGCACAATTGGCATTGTGAATACAGGCATTGATCTGGTGATCTATTCCCTGCTTGTCGCCGCCGGGATTGTTGCTGCGGGAGCGAATGTCGCCTCTTTTTTAACGGCAAATGTCGCCAGCTATTTTATGAACGCGCGCTTTACTTTCCGGCAGGAAGCGCGCGCGCAGCCCCTGTCGCCCGGAAATTACCTCAAGTTTTTCCTCGCCCATGCCATGTCGCTGGTGATCTCAACTCTCGTGATATTCCTACTGGCCGGGGTCATTGGCGCTCTGCCCGCCAAGCTTGCCTCTATTCCGATCACTCTTGTGTGGAATTACCTCGCCAGCGCGCTGGTCGTATTTAAAGGCGCCAAGGAAAACAAAAGCGGAACAGGTGGCGAATCGCTTTAATCTTTCGCCATGATGACTCAGTTTTTATCCGATGCGGGCCTTACGCCCGGTGGCCCCGCTTTCTTTATCGCGTTGTTTCTTGCGGCGGGCATTGGGCTATGTGCGTTTCAATGGCGGCGATCCTTAAAACGCAATGAGCGGATCCGGCGTGAGTTGGAAAAAACGCGTATTGTTCTTGCCGGGGCGGAGGCGCGGGCTCTAGAGGCTGAAGGTTTCCGCGAAGAACGGGATGATGAGCGCCGCCGCCGGGAGGGGTTGGAAAGTGAGCTTGCGGCCAAGACGGCAGTCTTGGAGGAGCGAGAGCGCTCATTAGTCGAGCTACGCGCGCGCCTGGATGCGGAGTTCAAAGCCGCCACTGCTGAAATGCTCGATGGCGCGCAAAAAGCATTCTTCTCACGGACGAAAGAAACTTTTGACCGATTTAAGGAAAATGCAGATATGGACGGCGAGCGCCGTCGCAAGGCGCTAGACGAGTTGTTGCGACCGGTCAGTGAAACGCTCGTGCGTTATGAAAAAGGTTTGACGGAGCTGCGCGCTGAACAACAAAAGTCTCGCGGTGAGTTGTCTGCTCAAATTGTCGACTTGTCCAAATCAACACTGGATGTCCGATTGGAAGCGCAAAAACTTGCGAGCGCACTGCGCGCCGGACCAAAAACCCGTGGCCGTTGGGGTGAAGAGCAATTGCGCAATGTCGTTGAGATTGCGGGCATGGCGGCTTATGTCGATTTTGTCGAGCAGACCTCCCATGATGATGAAAAAGGCAAGCGAAAACAGCCGGATATGGTCGTTCGCTTGCCGGGCGGGCGTGTGATAGCGGTGGATTCCAAGGTTTCACTTGGCGCTTATCTGGATGCGGTCGAGGCGGATACTGACGATGCGCGCGCCGCCGCGCTCACGCGTCATGCGGATGATCTCTGGAACCATGTGAAATCCCTGTCGGCGAAAGATTATGCATCTTCGCTGCGCGATGCGCTGGACTATGTTGTTATGTTCGTGCCCGGAGAAAACTATTTTTCCGCGGCTATGGAGGCGCGCCCGCAACTTTACCAAGATGCTTTTGACCGGAAAATTCTGATTGCGACGCCAACGATTTTGATCGCCATGTTGAAGTCAGCAGCGCTCAACTGGCGTCAGGAGAAAGTGACCGCTAATGCGCAGGCCGTCGCAGGGATGGCGAAAGACCTCTATGATAGTTTGCGCCGCATGGGCGACAATCTATCGGGGCTCGGTAAATCGATTGAAGGCGCTGTTAAAAAGTACAATGACCTGGTGGCAAATGTTGAAGGCCGGGTTATGCCTCGTGCGCGGAAGTTTGCGGAGTACGAACTGCCCGGTGTTGAGGCGGAAATCGGTGAGACAACCGTCATTGAGTCAGCCCCCAGGGCGCTGCGTCACGACAAGGATTTGTTATTGCCACATGAACCGGGCCTAGAAGCAGAGCGTGACGACGCAGCATAGCGTCGACAGCTAGCGCAAAGGGAATGGCGGGCGTTTCGGCGTCGCTGACTTCTTGTTGAGGCGCAATTCAGCCAGGGCTTCTTCCTCTTGCAATCGCTGGAATGCGACTTCCTCAGGTGAGCGCGGCGTTGGCGCTTCGACGAATTGCAAAGGGTGATCGGAAGGCGTATTTTCAAGCATCTGTCGAAATGGGTTTTCGTGGGCTGGCCCGGACTCATTTCCCTCCTCTTCTGCACCCAACAATTGGTCATTTGTTTCCTGATTTTCAAACAGGTCCGTCTGATCAGGGTGGTGAGCAGTATCTGTGAGGGGGCTTTCCAGCGCAGCAACGCGGGCGCGCAATTGTGTGACTTCCGCCAATAGAGCGCTGCGCGCCTCATCGTCTTGATGAGGTTTGGCGCGAGGCGCCTCGTAGCTGCTGTTGGTGATGGCGCTCATCATGTGCAGGGTCGCCATAAAAGAGGTGGGCGACAAAATCCAAACCCGCGCGCGATAGCTGTCCTGCACTACGCCCGGAAAATTTGCATGCAGATCATTGAAGATCGTTTCCGACGGAATAAACATGATGGCAAAATCAGCCGTTTCTCCAAGGGCGATATAGTGTTCACTGATATCGACGAGATGACGCAGGATCGCCCGTTCATAAAGGGTTTTTGCATCTGCCTTGGTGGGCGTTTTTTCACCGCGAATGTAAGCGTCAAAAGCATCCACAGGGAAACGAGCATCAACAGGTACGGGCAAGGAAAGGCCCGGCATAGTGATCAGGCAGTCAGCACGGCGCCCTGTCGAGAGTTTTTCTGCAAAGCGGTAGCGGTCCGCTGGCAAAATACTGCGGATGACGTCTCCTAACTGAATTCGTCCTGCCGTTGCCGTTGCCGCGCGCTCCGCCAGTAAAGTATTTAGATGTGCAAGCTCACGAGATAATGCCGCCGCGTCTTCCTGTGCGCCATTGATTTTGTCGAGGCGGGTTTCGAGCCGGTCAATGGCTTTGACAGTTGCCGTTTTCAGCGTGTTGATCTCAAGGCTGACGGCGTCCTGCGCGTCTTTGTTTGCTTCTTCTTTAAAGTTGTCGGTTTCGTTTTTGAGAAGCGGGGCAACAGCCTGTTGCAGCTTTGTTTCCAGTTCCTCGGAAAGGCTCGAAAACCGATCCTCTAGGGCCGCGCCGAGTTGATCGCGAACAATTTGGGCGTCGTTGGTGAGTGTGTCTGCTTTTTCCGCCAGCTTCCGCTGCATCGCCGCCACGGACTGCATGCGTTGCTCTAGCGCAGCTTCAGCTTTGCGCCTTTCAAACTCGGCCTCACGCGCCGCATCTTCGCGGGCTGATTGATAGGCGGCATCGCGTTGCTGCTCCATATCTGCGCGGGCGCGTTCTGCTTCCAGCGAGGTCAATCGTTGCGCTTGTAGATGTTCTTGCTCTCGCTCGTATTCTGCGCGTTCATACTCAGCCTGTTCATAGGCTGCGCGTTCTTCTTCCAGTCGCACCCTTTCGTCATCTTCTCTTGATATGATCTCGTCATGGTGACGGTCTTCCGGCTCATGATCATCATCATTTACAGCCGTAAGTGACGCTAGCTCCAGGTCGCCGCTATCTTTATCGCGCGCGGGAAGTACGGTGATGTTAGAAAAGTCATCTCTTTCAAGGGCGTCGCTATTAGAGCCTTCGCTATCAAAGTCTTCGTAAACGGACGTCTCTTTCTTCTTGGCAAAAAGCCCCGCGAATGCACCGCGTTTTTTCTTGCTCTCTTTGCGGTCGGGTGCGCGTTGATCAGTATCTATAGGCTCAGCGTCGACGGTTTCGAAGGCGGCCTCTTCTGCCATGGGTGGGGTATTGCGCTTATCGTGGCGCTTGTTTTCTTTTTTACCTTTACGGCGTTTCTTTTTACGCGCGTTTGCATCATCCGCCGGCGTTTCGTCGAACGTAATCTCTGCATCCTGTCCCGCGGGTTCGAAGATTTCCCCTTCCATCTCTTTGCGGCGCGCAGGAGAAATCACACGCATTCTGATGGTCAGTATAAGAATGAGGAAAAAGATAAAAATGAAGGCCCCAAAACCAACCCATAAGGCGGTGCTCGGGGCGTCTATCAGCGGCCGTGCGGCGGCTTCAAGCAGCTCCACGTCATCAGGACTAGGCGTCCCGTCTTGCGTTGACGGCGACACAATCAACATCTCCAACCCCACCAAACTCAACTCAGGAACTGTTATAATATGGGAAAAACCTATAAAAAGCGAGGGGTTAGCGTTAACCATAATATTAGCCGCTGACCTATTGCTCATCTTGACGTCGCCTGATGCGGCGCATAGGTGATCTTTTATGGCGATCCGACCGATAGTTACTGCCCCTGACCCGCGTTTGCGCGAGATCTCAAAGCCCGTCGACCGGGTTGATGACGAACTGCGCGCGTTGATGGATGACATGTTGGAGACCATGTATGATGCGCCAGGAATTGGCCTGGCGGCGATCCAGGTCGGTGTGCCGGTCCGCGTCATTGTGATGGACCTTGCAGGGGAAGATGAAGAACCCTTGCCACGGTTTTTCGTCAATCCTGAAATTCTTGACCCTTCCGAGGACATGAGCATCTATGAAGAAGGATGTCTTTCTGTTCCCGATTTTTTTGATGAAGTGGAGCGCCCTGCCCAATGTCGGATTAAGTTTCTCGACTATGACGGCAAGGAACAAATTTTAGACGCCAAGGGTATGCTCGCAACCTGCATCCAGCATGAGATGGACCATTTGGAAGGCGTGCTCTTTATTGACCATCTTTCAAGGCTCAAGAGAGAGCGGGTTTTAAAGAAACTCAAAAAAGAACAGCGCCTCGCGGCGGCTGAATAGCTTTTAGTAATAGCGATAGGGTGAAATGATGCGTCTTGCCTTTATGGGAACGCCAGAATTTTCAGTGCCCGTTTTAAGCGAACTGCTTGCGGCGGGCCATGAGGTGGCGGCGGTCTACACCAGAGCGCCAAAACCGTCCGGTCGCGGTCATAAGCTAACGCCGTCACCCGTTCAGAAATTTGCGCAAGAACATGAGCTGGAGGTGCGCTGCCCGAAAAATTTCAAAAGCCAAGAAGATCGTGCGGCGTTTAAAGCGCTGGATATCGACGTGGCGATAGTCGTCGCTTACGGCTTGATCCTGCCACAAGAAATTCTGGATGTGCCGCGCAAAGGCTGTCTAAACCTTCACGCGTCTTTATTGCCGCGTTGGCGCGGGGCGGCGCCGATCCAGCGGGCCA
>BQJH01000121.1 GCA_021604605.1 Hyphococcus sp. | reverse complement strand
ATGATTGATTATGCCAAGTATCACGCGAAACACTTTTTGTGCCCAACCGGGCTAAACCTAATTCAGAAATTGTATTGTTGGGATACAATTCATATTCAATTCCATAGTCAACAAAATGAATGTTGTGTTGATGTCTAAAACTGAATACTTCTTTTGCAAGAGAAGCTATACACTTCATTAGCCATACAAAATGAATTGTGGGTCCAGTGTGCTGGCTGGTTACATGAAGTGTGTACTGTAAGCACCCGTTCTCCTGCATATGAAAGCTTTCATGGAATTGAGCATCTTTGGCTGTTCCGCGAACTCCTCGCAGGATAGGAGTCCATTCAAAAGGTTGAGATTCTGGTAGGCGATCACTTGCTTCATCAGTCCGTACAATGAGCGCGGGTAGTGTTGGGAGGGTAGAATTATCCAGATTGATTGTTACCGGAGTTAATGGGACTGCGGTAACTCGTATTGCGAGCCTGCCACCCCACGCTATGACATTGGGTGGCTTGAAGCTGTTGTTAAAAACATTGCGACAAGACTCAAAATTTGACTCTATTTGATTTTCTAATTTCTGATACAAAAGTGTGAGTTGGTGGATTTCAGCCATGCTATTTATAGGTCGGCTTTCTGTGCCGTTTCTGCGATACACGTGGCGATCTAGTGTGCTTCTATGCGGCCCAGTATGTGAGCTTGGAATCTCTATTATGATGACTCCTTCATCTTCGTGAGCACATCGGATTGAATTACATTCAATTCCATAGAGAGGGGGGTCGATGCAGTCGAATATTACCCTACCCAATCGATCAGCTAGTTCCCCACTTTTAGAAAGTAATCTCAAATTCTTAGCTCTTGGTGGTTTGTCATCGCTTTCATCAATACCAATAATAAGAAGCCCACCGTGTAAATTAGCTAAAGCTACTACTTCTTTTACGATGTCCTTTTTTGCTTCTTTGGATAAATTAAGCGGGTTGGATTCGTCATAACCAGTTGGTTCACGTTTGAATTCAATTTGCAGGCTTTCCGTCCAAGCAGACCCTTGTTCAATTATTTTAAATATGTCTTCTTTAGTGCTTGGAATCTTCTGAAGTTTTGAAGGGGATCGCATTTCAAGAAACCAAATTTAACTTCGAGCGTAATTTTAATTCACTTGCCATAATAATTTTCCCGGCTTTAGTTAGGTCATCCGCCATGAAGCGATCTTCTTTTAGCGCGGGAATTTTCTCGCGTAGTTTCATGATGATTTCCTGCAGGGCGGGGCTGGTTTTTGTTGGCGCCCGAAACTCAACCCCTTGCGCCCCTGTCAAGAGTTCAATCCCGATGATGCGCATCAGGTTCTGGTTCATGGAGCCAAGACGGCGGGCGCCATGACACGCCATGGAAACATGATCTTCCTGATTGCAGGAGGTTGGCGTGGAGTCCGTGGAGCACGGGTTTGCAAGGTGTTTGTTTTCTGACATCAATGCTGCGGAGGTCACTTCCGCAATCATGAAACCGGAATTGACCCCCGGTTCAGGGGTCAAGAAAGCCGGCAACCCATAAGAGAGCGTAGGGTCGACCATCAATGCGATGCGGCGCTGCGCGATCGAACCAATCTCGGCAATCGCAAGGGCGATCTGGTCAGCAGCGAAAGCGACAGGTTCCGCGTGAAAGTTGCCGCCGGAAATAATCGAGCCGTCATCAAAGACCAGTGGGTTATCGGTGGCGGCGTTGGCCTCGATCTCCAGTGTCTTGGCGGCTTGCCTCAGCAAGTCGATGCATGCGCCCATGACCTGCGGCTGACAACGAATGCAATAGGGGTCTTGTACGCGTTCATCATCTTCGCGATGGCTCTCACGGATTTCCGATCCATCCATGATAGCGCGCAGAAAATGTGCTGCATCAATCTGGCCTTGATGGCCGCGCACGGTGTGAATTTCTTCGCGGAACGGCGCCGCCGAACCCATGGCGGCGTCCGTTGACAGCGCGCCCGTGACGAGCGCTGACTGCGCCGCGCACCAGGCATTGAATAATCCGATCAGCGCCAGCGCTGTTGAGACTTGTGTCCCGTTAATCAGGCCAAGGCCTTCTTTCGCCTCGAGCACGACAGGCTTCAGCCCGGCGGCGGCCAGCGCATTTTTCGCGGGCATTCGGGCATCATGATAATAGGCTTCGCCTTCGCCAATCATCGCCGCCGCCATATGCGCCAGTGGCGCCAGATCGCCGGAAGCGCCAACAGAACCCTGGCACGGTATCACCGGCGTGATGTTGCGCGCGAGCATAGCTTCAATCTGTTTAATGATCTCCATACGCACACCGGAGGCGCCGCGCCCAAGCGAGATCAGTTTCAAGGCCATGATTAAACGTGCTGTCGGAATATCAAACGGTTCGCCGACGCCCGCGCAGTGAGACAGGATCAGGTTGCGCTGGAGTGTTGCAACATCTTGCGGCGCGATGCGTCTGTTGGCGAGCTTGCCGAACCCTGTGTTGACGCCATAAACGGGCGCGTCGCCTTTGGCGGCCTTACTGAGAATTGCAGAGGAGGCGTTGATGGCCTCATGGCATGCCGGGTCGAGCGCCGCATAAGCGCCAGTGCGGTATATTTCTTCTAATAGCTCAAGTTTAACGGCGCCGGGGGTAAGAGTAATCGTCATGAGGTTCCTGCAAAAATTCTCTGCTTAAGTAAATTTTGGCCAACATTGTAGGCGAGCTCTGCGGGGGCGTCAGCATTCCAGATGGCAAAGTCAGCATTTTTTCCAACGGATATGCTGCCAGCCTTGTCTTCGATACCAAGCGCCCTTGCTGCATTGCTTGTTGCGCCCGTCAAAACCTCTTCAGGCGTGAGGTGAAAGAACGTACACCCCATATTCATCGCAAGAAGAAGTGACGTCATTGGGCTCGTGCCGGGATTGCAATCCGTTGCGATCGCCATCGGGACATTGTGTTTGCGTAAATGATCAATCGGCGGGCATTTTGTTTCCCGCAGATAATAATAAGCGCCGGGTAGGAGAACGGCCACGGTTCCTGCCTTGGCCATTGCCAGAGCGTCATGCTCGTTCAGATATTCAAGGTGATCGGCGGAAAGCGCATTGTATTTTGCGGCGAGGCCCGAACCTCCCTGATCGGAAAGTTGTTCTGCATGTAGTTTCACCGAAAGGCCAAGACTGGTCGCTGTTTGAAAAACGCGTTCTATCTGCGCTGGCGAGAAACCAATATTTTCGCAAAACCCGTCGACCGCATCGACAAGCCCCTCAGCATGGGCGGCAGGTAATATCTCATTACAAACAAAGTCGATATAGGCGTCAGGACGGTCTGCAAATTCCGAGGGCAACGCATGAGCGCCAAGAAAGGTGGACCTAACTCTGATCTGTCGTTCGCTCTCCAACCGGCGAATAACCCGCAGCATCTTCAGCTCATTGTCGAGGTCCAGCCCATAGCCGGATTTTATTTCGATGGTTGTGACGCCTTCAGCAATAAAAGCATCGAGACGGGAGAGGGCGGTTACGAGGAGATCATCTTCGCTGGCGTTCCGGGTGGCCCTCACAGTGGAGAGAATACCGCCGCCTTCTCGTGCGATCTCCTCATAGCTTTTGCCCAGGAGGCGCGCTTCAAATTCTTTGGCGCGGTTTCCGCCGAAGACCAGATGTGTGTGGCAGTCAATAAGGCCAGGGGTCATGAGCGCCCCGTCAAGGCGCTGAACTTTTTGGGCGCAAGTTTCAGGCGCGCCGGGTAGATCATCGACCGGGCCGACCCAGGCGATCTTGCCCCCGCTGGTTGCAACAGCGCCATGGTCGATGAGCCCGTAAGGCGCGCCAACCGCCGTGTTGAAGGTCGCGAGCCGTCCATCTAGCCAGAGTGTATCCCACATGAAACGTCTCTTGCCGCCCAAATGCTAATCGTTGAAAGTCCCCGCACGTATAGACACGCTTACTAGGCTTGTGAATAAAGGGAAGGCGGCGGAGAGCCTATAGGGAAAATTTATGCCTGTAGGCGATTTTGCAAATGCGAAGGAATGGGTGTGTCTCGCCGGTTTTCAGGCTCGCCGTTAACGTTTTTGCCGGGCGGCGCAATATTTGCTCTGGTCAGGGTGAATATCGCCATAACTGGCATGAAATTACGTTACCAGCTTCGTGGGGAGCAAATCTGATGAACATGATTGTTAAGCAAGCCAGTAGAATTTCCGGGGTCATTGCCGTGAGCGCCGTCGCTATTTTCAGCGCCGCTGAGGCCGAAACCTATGAGCTCAATAAAGTCTCATTTCGGGACGTTACGGGCTCAATTGAAATCGTTACGACCAGCGGCGACAAGACTGATGTCGAAATTCGTCAGGGCAAAACCTATCGAAGAATTGACATGGTTGAGAAAGATGGCGAGCTCATTATTTCTGGGGAAAGGTGGCGCGATGACGACGCCGATAATTGCTGCGATAACCGCATCAGACGTGAGTTCAAGCCAAGAGCCGGACGCAAATTAACAACCGGCGAACCGGTTGATGAAGGATTTTTTGAAGATTACCCGACGATCGTTGTGACGATGCCTTTTAAAGGGGACGTCGATTTTATTGATGCACGGATCAAACTAGCAATGGACCGCCTTGGCGGGGCGCTGGGTCTCGACGCCTGTTATGTCTATGGACAGGCCAGCGATGTTGATGAAGCGGTGATTGGCGTGATCCATGGTAGTCGTCTGGTGATCGGAAATGTAAAAGCCGGGCTGGAAATCGACATTTCCGGCGATGCGGATGTGATGGCCGGTGACGCCTCCATGGTTGACGTGGATATTGCAGGGCCGGGCGACGTAATTCTCGGCGATATTGACGGGATGCTCGATATCTCGATCGCCGGTTCTGGTCTGGTGCGGGCGACCCGCCTGGACGGACCAATGACAGCGCGTATTGCCGGTTCCGGCGGCGTTGCTGTGAAAAGCGGTAAAGCCGATCACTTGCGGGCTATTATTGATGGGTCAGGCGGCATCTATTTTGGCGGCGCCGTCACCCAGCCAGACTTGCGCCTTTCCGGTTCCAGCGAAGTCCGCATGAAATCCGTGAATGGCCGGGTCACCCGCCATGGCGGCAAGGGCAATGTCTATATTGGCGATGAAGTCTTCAGCAGTGATGATGAAGACTAAACACTGTCTGAGTTTTGTTGAGCTAATCTAGTTGGCGCTTACGAGCCACGTTTATGTAATGCAATATAATCGCGTTTTGGCGCCCCGGTATAAACCTGGCGCGGACGACCGATTTTCTGGTTCGGATCTTCAATCATTTCTGACCATTGTGCGATCCAGCCAACGGTACGGGCGAGAGCAAACAAAACCGTGAACATGTCAGTTGGGAAGCCGAGCGCCCGCAGCGTAATGCCAGAATAAAAATCAATGTTCGGATAGAGTTTCTTTTCGACGAAATACTCATCTTCAAGGGCAATGCGTTCAAGCTCCATTGCAACTTGCAGCAACGGTTCGTCACGCACGCCAAGCGCATCAAGAACTTCGTGACAGGCTTTTCGCATCACGGTCGCGCGCGGGTCATAGTTTTTATAAACGCGGTGGCCAAAGCCCATCAGACGGAACGGGTCGTTCTTGTCCTTGGCGCATTCGATATATTCGGGAATTCTATCTACAGAGCCAATTTCTTCGAGCATATTTAATGCTGCTTCATTCGCGCCGCCATGAGCCGGGCCCCATAGGGACGCGATACCGGCAGCGATACAGGCGAACGGATTGGCGCCGGAAGAACCGGCAAGGCGCACCGTCGATGTCGATGCGTTCTGTTCGTGATCCATGTGGAGGATGAAGATTTTGTCTAACGCATCGCATAAGACTGTGTTGCATTCATAGTCTTCAGCGCCGACGGCAAAGCACATGCGCATGAAGTTTGACGTATAGTCGAGGTCGTTACGTGGAAAGACAAATGCCTGCCCAATAGAATATTTATACGCCATGGCTGCAATCGTTGGCATTTTTGCAATCATGCGGTGGGTAGCGATCAAGCGCTGCTTAGGGTCGTTAATATCAGTCGAGTCGTGATAAAAAGCGGAAAGGGCGCCAACAACGCCAACCATGATTGCCATCGGGTGAGCGTCGCGACGGAAGCCGCTGTAAAAATTCTTTAGCTGTTCATGGACCATTGTGTGACGAGTGATCGAACTATCGAACCAATCGCGTTGATCGCGGTTAGGCAGTTCACCGTTCAATAGAAGGTAAGCAACTTCCAGAAAGTCTGAGTTTTCCGCCAACTGATCGATCGGATAGCCGCGATAAAGGAGTGTGCCTTCGTCACCATCAATAAATGTGATCTTTGATTCGCAGCTCGCGGTTGAGGTGAAGCCTGGATCAAAAGTGAAGGCGCCGGTCTGCTTATAAAGGCTCCTGATATCAAAAACGTCTGGCCCATGTGTCGCTTTAAAGACTGGAAACTCTACCGTTTTATCATTCTGCGTGAGGGAAACGGCGCCAGACGGATTAAGATCGCTTTTCATGGATTTGCCTTCTTTTTATTGCGGTGCATTATATTATGCTGCAGTGCACATCATATCGTCAAATTCTCACGATTCCAGACCTTTAGTCAGTTGATCTGGTCATGAAGCCGCAAAAGGGCTTCCTCTCGCCCAAGGCTATATAAAACCTCACCAATAGAAGGAGAAGCCCGTCCGGCAGTGAGCGCGGCCCGCAAAGGCGCGCCAATGGAGCCAAAGCCGGTTTCTTTTTCCACAGCCAGCGCTTGAAGGCGTTCTTCCAGCGCTTCCGGCGTTAACCATAAGGCTTCCGGTTCCAGTATTCTGGCGATCTCTTTGAGCATTTCCTTTGCGCCCTCTTTTTTCAGAGGCTTTGCAGCTTTGCCTTCAATTGCCATGGGGCGAGCCAGGAATAGAAATTCACTGGCGCCTTTTATGTCCACCAGCGTATTGCAGCGGCTTTTCAGGAAGCTTGCGGCGCGTTTCAGTTTTGCGAAGTCATCCGTATTAAGAGGGGTTTCATCCGATGCTAAAAATGGCGTTGCCTTGGCGAGAAATTCTTCGTCACTCAGCGCTGTAACATAATGTGCGTTGATGTGATTTAGCTTATCGATATCAAGCCGGGCCGGCGCCTTGTTGACATGGTTCAAGTCAAACCATTCAATCGCTTGCGCGCGCGTGATCAGTTCATCATCGCCGTGAGACCATCCCAGCCGAAGAAGGTAATTGGCGAGGCCGTCCGCGAGATAGCCATCATCGCGATAGGCTTCAACGCCAAGCGCGCCATGACGCTTGGAGAGTTTGGCGCCATCCTGTCCGTGGATTAAAGGAACATGAGCGAACACAGGCGCTTCCCACCCTAGTGCTTTATAGATTTGCTGCTGACGGGCGGCGTTATTAAGGTGATCATCACCGCGAATGACATGTGTGACGCCCATATCATGATCATCAACAACAACGGCAAGATTGTATGTTGGGCCGCCTGTTTTTCCGTCTTCCGCGCTGCGCAAGATAATCAGATCGTCCAGCGCTGAGTTGGGAAACCGCACATCCCCTTGCACGGCATCCTGGATAAGTGTTTCACCGTCACGCGGGGCTTTGAACCGGATAGCAAAAGGCGCATCATCAGGCGCCTCTGACGCAGGCTTATCGCGCCACGGGCTTTCAAAACGAACACCGTCGGCTTTTGCTTTTTCGCGGGCGGCGTCAAGCTCGTCTGGTGTTAGATAACACCGATAGGCGTTGCCGTTTTCCAGTAATTGGTGCGCAACTTCGATATGGCGCTCGCGTTGTGCATGTTGGGAGACCGGGGGCGCATCCCAGTCGAGTCCAAGCCAGGAAAGGCCATCGAGAATAGCATCGATAGCAGCTTCCGTATGGCGTTTTCGGTCCGTGTCTTCGATGCGCAGCAAAAATTTGCCGCCGTGATGGCGAGCAAAAAGCCAGTTGAAAAGCGCTGTGCGGGCGCCGCCAATATGAAGGTAGCCGGTTGGTGAGGGCGCAAAACGGGTAACAATCGGGCGCGCGTCAGAAGATGCTTGGGCCATGTTTAAAAGACCAACTCCGAGTTTGATGGCGTGATGAGGTGTTCGTGTGGGCTCTTAGCACATCTTTCTTCTGGGCGCCTATGACCTTAGGGTAAGGGCATATGAGCGGGAAATTTGCTGAAGAATTCGCTGACCCTGAGATCACGCCCAGTCGATTGCGTGCATTCTGGCGCCGCGCTTCTTTTGTTACCCCGCAATCCCTGAAATCATGGATTGCATCTGATTTGAGCCGGTTAGGGTTGTGGACCCCGGTGGCGATTGGAATTGGCGCGGGGTTTTATTTTAGCCTGAAAAGCGAGCCCCACGCCGCGATTGGAATAATTGCCCTGGCGTTGAGCGCGCTTTTTTTGAGCCGCCATCGGCGCTTCTCCCATTTGGTCACGGCAATTTTCCTTGCAAGCCTGGGGTTCGTTGCCGCTGATTG
>BQJH01000120.1 GCA_021604605.1 Hyphococcus sp. | reverse complement strand
ATCGACGATCGGCCAGTTCTGTTTCTTCATCCGGTTGCGGATCAAGCTTTTCCAAAGTTTCATAAACATGGCGCAAATATTCAACCTCGCGCATGGCGGCATCGCGCTCTAACCGACGCTCATCAAGGTCAGCTTGCGTCTTGCGCCACACGTCCCATGCGTTCTTTACATCACGCGCAGCTTTTTCAAGTCCAGCAAACTCATCCAGCATGCCGCGATGCGCACTCGCCGATAAAAAACCGCGACCATCATGTTGTCCGTGAATTTCCAAAAGCACTTCGCCGATACTGCGCAAAGCAGCAATGGAAACCGGCTGGTCATTAACAAACCCGCGCGTGCGCCCGTCCGGCGTTTGAACCCGGCGCAGAATAATCTGGTCGTCATCATCGGCCAGGCCATTTTCATCGAGCAACGCCCAAACCGGATGATCTGCGCCAACCTCAAATGTCGCCGCGACAACCCCCTGTTTTGAACCCTGTCGCACGGCGCCCCGTTCTGCACGTGCGCCCGCCGCCAGACCCAATGCATCCAACAAGATCGACTTGCCTGCGCCGGTTTCCCCGGTGAGGACGGACAAGCCCTTTTCCATCGATAGACGCACCTGCTCGATGAGGACAAAATTTTGAATATGAAGCGCGGTGAGCATGGTCAGGCGATCCGGCGATGTTTCCCTACTAGCAAGAGCTTATCGCAGTTCGCCCCCCTGAGAAAGGCGCGGGGATTGTCTATTGAGCTTTTAAAGCGCCCTATTGCGCTTGCTGATCTTCGGATAAAGCATCGCGATTGCTCGCCGTGACGTCTTCAAGTTCTCCGGGCGGCGGCGGCGCGATAGTGACGCCAACGTCGGAAGGCGCCGTTTCATTCAACACCTTATCAGGATCCTCAGCACGACCTCCATTATCGGAAGTCTGATCGCTCTCAACCCGCGCGGCAACAATGCCTTTATCTTCGAACAAACCAAAGGAATCTTCATACCAGTTCGTGCCCGGATAATTATATCCAAGAACGGCAGCGGCGGCGCGCGCCTCATCGACCACGCCAATTTCCAGATAGGCCTCAACAAGCCGGTGCAACGCTTCAGGCACATGGCTGGTTGTCTGGTATTTGGTAATAACCGTTTTAAAACGGTTGATCGCAGCGATATGTTTATTCTGCTTCAAATAAAACCGGCCGATATACATTTCTTTACCGGCGAGATGATCGAACGTTAAGTCGAGCTTAAGACGAGCATCACGCGCATACTCACTATCGGGGTAGCGGCGCACAACATCATTCAACGCAGCAACAGCGTTCTCTGTTATTTCCTGGTCGCGACCAACATCCGTGATCCGCTCATAAAAGCTCATCGCTTTCAGATAATACGCATAAGGCGCATCTTTGTTACCGGGGTGTAGCGTGATAAACTGGTCAAGCGCTTCGATCGCTTCTTCGTAGTCATTGCCACGATAGTAAGTAAACGCCTTCATCAACATCGCGCGGCGCGCCCATGCTGAATACGGGTGCTGACGCTCTACTTCTTCGAAAAAGTTGATCGCGCGATCATAGCGGCGTTTTTCAAGCTGATCGACGGCAGCCGCATAAAGCGTCTCAACCGGGCGCTCAACATAGGCAAATTTTTCTTTTTTCCTCGTCGAGGAGCAGGCGCTGATTGCAACGCAAGCACTTAAAACCAATAGGAATTTTATGAGTAACCCAGACCGAAAAACCACAATCGCCAACGCTTTCCAAAAAGTACAGTGCCCCGCTTCAAAGGGTTTTAGTGCGGCGCGGGGACGGGGTCAAACACTACCGATGCACAGGGCTGGAAGTAATGACAGGGGGCGAGAGCGCTTTACTTGGCCGTTCAGGCGAGCGCTGCTGTTGGCGCAGATTGGTTATCGACGTCCAGAACTTGAGTTTGCTCGGCGATGGCCAGCGCCGCCCGCCGGTTCAACTCATGGCCAGGCTTGTTCGCCTGGACCGCGCCAATAATCGGCCCGCCCAGAAGATAAAGATCGCCAATCAAATCCAACGCCTTATGCAGCACGAATTCCTGTGGATCACGCAACCGCTCTTCGTTGAGGAGTTCACCGCCATTCACGACAATCGAGTTCTCCAATGAGCCGCCTCGACCTAGCCCCGCCTCACGCAAGGCGTCGATTTCATTCAGCCGGCAAAAAGTGCGGGATTTCGCCAAGCGCTCGACTTCCAGCGGATCTTCCAGAGAAAGCGACAGCGTTTGCCGACCGATGAGGCAATCTTCAAAATCAATCTCGATATCAATGCTGAACCGGTCAGCCGGTAAAATTTCAATTGACCGGTCGCCATGTTCAACACGGATTGCTTCGTGGATTTTATGGATTTTTCTTGGCGCAGAGTGAGTTGTCATGCCAGTTGATGACAGAGCCTGAACAAAATGGACTGCACTGCCGTCCAGGATCGGCAACTCAGGACCGGTCACGTCAATCCGCGCATTATCAATCTGCATCAGCGCGAACGCAGCCAATAAATGTTCAACAGTTTCAACGCTTACGCCATAGGTGTTCGCAAGGGTGGTGCCGTGATCTGATCGCACGACATTGTCTGGCCGTGCTTCAATACACCGGTGGTCAACGACAGAAGACGTATCCGCTGCAATATCGACACGCCGAAACATAAGCCCATAATCCTGCCTGGCAGGATGAATGGCGATATGACAGTGCTTTCCGCTATGAAGGCCAACACCTTCAAACTCGACTGACGATCTTAACGTCGTTTGCTGCGCCGCCCCCATAAAAACAACTCACTTTCGTCTGTAATCGCTGTCCCCCAGCGATCCTCCCCCTAATCGACCATTCTTTTATAAGGATTTTTTACTCCTGCGTGGGGAAAAAGAATCAAGCTTTGTTTCTGAGTGTTTCAGGTCAAAAAAATGCGCCGTGAGCGTAAGGCCCACAGCGCATTTTTTGTAAATAATACATGCCGTTAAAGCAGGTTTTTAAAAATCATTCTAACCTGTCTTTTTCTTTCTCAAAAATGACGGGATCTCAAGATCGGCATCTTCCTGGTCGTCAAAAAGGTCGCCGGTAATTCTGGAGGCCGGTTTTGATGCTTCCGGAGCCCGCGGCGGGGCCACATCGCGACGTTCATCACGTCCACCGCCGCTCAAAGATTTAAACATATCGACCGCAGCTTCCAGAGAATGCTTGCCGATAGCGCCCGCGCCCCGGAAAGGATTGGCCTGAGGCGGTTTTGCCTGCTCAGCAGGACGAAGTCGGGGCTCCGGCTGTTGCGGCGCCGTCTCGCGCGCCGGTTGTTGAGGCTGTGGACTAACAGAACGATATGACCCTCCTGCCGGTGCGGGAGAGCCTTCAGTCAACATCCGCCGAATCCGCTCGTGAACGTCACCGACCGGATTGGCTTGCTCTACATGTGGCGCCTGAGATGTTGCCGGTTGTGCAGGCTGGGTCGCCGTGGATGGCGTCTGAGCTAGCGGTTGCGCGGCAGCCTTTTGAACCGGCGCCGCAGAAACGGGAACAGACGTCGCGCCTGCAGCCCCCTTCACCACCAACGGTTCACGCCATGGTTTTGCAACGGCATTGGTGTTGATTTTGATCTGTGGGCGATTTTCGTCTTCTTCAATATCAATACCCGTCGCGACAACAGAGACGCGGACTTTGCCTTCAAGGTCCTGATTGAAGGTTGAGCCGACAATGATGTTGGCTTCAGGGTCGACTTCCGCGCGAATGCGGTTTGCTGCTTCGTCCACTTCAAACAGCGTCATATCCATCGAACCGGTGATGTTGATCAGAACGCCTCTGGCGCCTTTCATCGAAACTTCATCGAGCAATGGATTTGAAATCGCCGCTTCGGCCGCTTCGATGGCGCGCTTTTCGCCTTCCGCTTCGCCGGTTCCCATCATCGCTTTGCCCATCTCACTCATCACCGTGCGAACATCGGCAAAGTCGAGATTGATCAGGCCCGGCATGACCATAAGGTCGGTAATGCCGCGCACGCCTGAGTGCAGCACCTGATCAGCCATGGCAAAAGCTTCGTGGAAAGTCGTTCTTTCATTCGCGATAGAAAAGAGGTTCTGGTTCGGAATAATCAGGAGCGTATCAACGTGCTTTTGCAGCTCTTCAATACCGGCATTGGCGATCCGCATCCGCCGGGCGCCCTCAAAATGGAACGGCTTGGTAATCACGCCTACGGTCAGAATATCGCGCTCTTTCGCGGCTCGCGCGATTACTGGCGCGGCGCCTGTGCCTGTGCCGCCGCCCATGCCGGCGGTGACAAACAGCATATGCGCATTCCCGATATGTTCGAGAATTTCGTCGAGAGATTCCTCTGCTGCGCCGCGGCCGATATCCGGCACCGAGCCGGCGCCTAAACCCTGGGTCGTTTTAACACCCAACTGAATCTTCTTTTCAGCCTTTGAGAGACCGACCGCCTGTGCATCAGTGTTGGCGACGACAAATTCAACGCCCTCAAGCTGGCTCTCGATCATGTTATTGACCGCATTGCCGCCAGCGCCGCCGACGCCAATGACAGAAATCCGCGGTTTTAATTCAGTTAGTTCAGGCACGCTCAGGTTTAACGGCATGGGATGCTCCGGTTTCCGACATGATTTTCCAGGGGCCCAGCCAAATGGTTACCCCTTCGTTAAAGATTCGTTCAGAACCCTTTCTAAATGGTTAACAGCGCCTTAACGACGATCAGAATTTTGCGCGTAGCCACGCTTCCATCCCGCCGAAAAATGCTGACTGGGGAAAAGCATGGGGTGATTGGCCCGCGAGGCCAAGTGCAAAATTGTCTTCTGAACGCGCCTTAATGCGGCACTGAAGAAGACCGGCGCAAACCGCAAATCCGGGCGCAGACGCCGCTTCCGGCCCACCGGCGACGGAAAGCGGTCGGCCAAGGCGACATTTCATGGATAATATTTTTTCCGCGCTTTCGCGCGCGCCAACCAGAAGACTGCCGCCGCCCGTTAACACCGCTCTTCGCAGACCAATTGACCGATTGGCGTCACCGGGTAACCGGGCGCTGACAAGCTCAAAGATTTCTTCAACCCGGGGGATGATGACATCACAAAGATCAGCACGCGATGTGCGAATGCGTTCAGCGTCATCGCCCATTTGCGGCACATCGACAAAACGATGCTCATCACCCGGCCCGATCAGCGCCGCACCATAAAGCGTCTTGATGCGCTCGGCCTGCGCCAGGGGTGTGCCGAAAATCTGTGCAATGTCTTTTGTGATATGACCACCGCCCACACCGACACCGCCACAATCAATCATGACGCCATTGTCATAAACGCTGAACGCTGTCGAAGCAGCGCCTATATCAATCAGCACAACACCGAGATCTTTTTCGTCATCGATTAACGTCGCCTCCGCCGCCGCATAGGGCGCCGCGATGTAATCGGCCGGAATGAGGCCGCAACGCTCAACGATCATGCCGAGATTATCAAGAACACTAAGGCGGGCGCTGACACCGAGCATCTGTGTCGACAGCATCGAGCCATTGAGGCCCGCAGGGTCATCAAAAACCCCTTCATCATCAAGCTTGAAAGCCGTAGCGAGGGCATGAAGGGCTGTGTATTCCGGTGAAGCGGAAAGGCGCGCACCCTCATTGATCGAGTCCTCAATATCTTCCTGGGTGACTACGCCGTCCGTAATTTCCAGATCAACGCCAATGCGCCGCGTACGCAAAAACTTACCCGCAACACCGATCGTGACTTTGTGAATGCGTACTTCCGCCATGCGCTCGGCTGCATCAACAGCTTTGCGTAAACCCATTTCAAGTTCTTCAGCAGACGTTGTATATTTAGGTTTTAACGGTGATCCGTGGTGGCCCACGCCGATAATTTCTATTTGCTGCGCCAAGCCCTGCCGATCAGACAGGCCTTGCTCATGGGTCAGCCTTGCAATAAAACATGATATTTTAGATGCGCCAATATCAATTGCCGCAATGATTTGCTGATCTTTTCGTGTACGGTTCATCAACTTCGTCAACAGACGCCTCAACTTATCAAAATTATCTTTTGCGCTCTAAAGCACCGCAGCCGCCATTTGAAAGCGCTATGTAGCGCCATAGTCAGGCCTATTGAGTAATTGGCGGCGCTGTGACGTCCTTTTCACCGACGCCAGCCTTGCGATAGACCATGTTGTTTGGATCACGAAGATCAATATATTCGAGGTCCTGGTCAAGCAATCCGTATGCGGCCTGTAAAGCCGCCAGTTCTTTGACCGCCGCCTCATAGCCAGTTTCCGGAAATTTAATGTCCGCACCGGATTGCAGCCGGAGGTTCCAGCGCCGATCGCCAACACGGATTAAAGCTGAAGCCGCGCCCCACAACGCCGGTTCGCGGCGCAAAGCTTTTAATACGCCAGAGGCCGATCCCGGCGCCCCGGCGCCAACAATCAACGGCAGGTTGGAATACTCATAAGCATCGATCTGACGGATAACGGCGCCGCTCTGATCAATCAGATGCAGCGCGCCGGAAAGCTGCCAGACGGCGGCGGGCTCTCGCTCACGCACAGAGATGTGCACGGTGTCTGGCCACAGACGCGAAACTGCCGCAGAGCGCACCCAGCCCAACTCTTCGATCCGCGCCTGCGCTGTAAACGGGTCAAAATGCGCAATCGATGAACCAACAACCGGCCCAAGGGCGTTTAAAATATCGCTCTCACTGGTTTGATCATAACCCTTTGCTGTAATCCGCTGTATTTCAAACCCAGCGGTCACGGCGGCGCTATCAGCAATGCGCGTCACCCGCTCTCCCAGCAGGCCAAAATATCCGCCGGACCAAAGAACCATTGCTGCAATCAACGCAACGACGGTCAAGCCTGCCGCCGCGGCAGCCGTATAACGGGAAAAGAAGTCGCCGATGTTTTCTAATATCCCCGGCTGGCGAGCAGCTTTACGTTTGCTCTTTGCTTTGGTTTTGCGACCCCTCGCATTTTTTACCTTAGGCATGAAGCATCCTCCACCATCCAGGCGCAAAGTTCAGGAAATGAAACACCTTCTTGCGCCGCCTGTTCCGGGGCGAGCGAGGTCGCCGTCAGCCCCGGTTGCGTATTGATTTCAAGACAGAAAAGTTGCTCGCCTTTTGCACTCTCATCATAACGGAAGTCAGCACGCGACATGCCGCGACAGCCCAATGATTGATGTGCGCGCAACGCCAGATCAAGGCATCGCGCGGTTACATCCGCAGGCAAGTCCGCAGGCAGAACATGGTCCGACCCGCCAGCAGCATATTTTGCTTCATAATCATAAAATGTCAGTGCGGTTGTGATCTCGGTCACGCAAAGGGCGCGGTCGCCCATTACCGCCACGGTCAATTCCCGACCGGGAATAAACTTTTCGATCAACACTTCCTCGCCGAGGGCCCACTCCTTACTGGTCAGTTCCGCAGGCGGGCGATTGTCTCCCTCGCGCACAATATAAACGCCAACGGATGACCCTTGTGCGTTCGGTTTCAGGACATAAGGCGGCGCCATAGCGTGACCGCCGGCGGCCTCCGCGCGGGAAATGATTCTCCCTTCAGGCGACGGAATGCCCGCTTCGTCAAAGACGGTCTTGGCGCGTTGCTTATCCATCGCGAGCGCAGACGCCAATACGCCGGAATGCGTGTAGGGAATATTTAGAATTTCGAGGAGCCCTTGCACGCACCCATCTTCACCCCATTGACCATGAAGCGCATTAAACGCGGCGTCGGGTTTCATCTCGCTAAGGCGCGCGGCCAGATCACGATCCACATCAATCTCGATCGCTTCATACCCGGCCTCGCTTAAAGCTTCCGCCGCCGCCGCGCCGGAATTCAACGAGACCTCGCGCTCAGGTGACCAACCGCCTTTTAATACAGCGATGCGGTTGTACTTTTTACTCATGACGCCGCCTCTCCAACCCGCTTAATCTCCCAGCGCAATTCAACGCCTGTGTTGGTTAAGACATCCTTACGTAAAGACTCTATTAAGGTTTCAAGGTCTTCGGCAGTCGCGTGGCCGCGATTGATCATGAAATTGCAGTGTTGTTCGGAGACTTGTGCGTCACCCACAACGCGCCCGCGCCCACCAATTTCATCAATCAACTGCCAGGATTTGCGCCCACCAGACTTCTCAAGATCAGGATTGGCGAAAGTCGACCCGCCCGTGCGCTCGCGGATCGGCTGTGTCCCCTCGCGTTTTTCCATGATCTCTTTCATCCGGGCGTCAATTGCTGCCGGGTCATCGGCATGGCCCTCAAAGACAGCGCCGGTAAAAATAAAATCCGCTGGCGCAGCGCTATGACGATAAGCAAAGCCCATGTCGTCATTTGAAAGAACATGGCACTCACCATTCCTGTCATAGGCAATCGCCTCAACCAATATGTCCTTGGTCTCGCCGCCATAAGCGCCTGCATTCATCCGCAAGGCGCCGCCAATGGTCCCCGGCACGCCGCGATAAAATTCGAGGCCCGCAACACCCGCCGCGCCAGCGCGTTTCGCGACCGTTGCATCAAGGGCGGCGGCG
>BQJH01000119.1 GCA_021604605.1 Hyphococcus sp. | reverse complement strand
ATCAAGGCGACCGCAGTGCGTATGCGGACAATTAAGGCGGCAATGGGGCGAAGCGGGATAACATCACAATAATGACCTCACCCATGACCCACTCTTTTTCCTTTCTGGAATTCTTCGCTGGCGGCGGCATGGCGCGTTTAGGCCTTGGTGATTCGTGGCAATGCGCCCTTGCAAACGACATCGACCCGCAAAAATGCGCCGCCTATCGCGCAAATTTTGGCGAAGGTCATCTTTTTGAAGGCGATATCGGAGCGCTCTCGCTGGAAAATCTGCCTGAAACCCGCATGGACTTAATGTGGGGTTCATTTCCTTGCCAGGATCTTTCTTTGGCAGGCTCTCGCGGCGGCCTTCACGCCCGGCGCAGCGGCGCATTCTTCCCTTTCTGGCGGTTGGTCGAAGAGTTATGCACTGCTCGTCGCGGTCCAAAAATCATCGCACTGGAAAATGTCACGGGCTTGCTGACGTCCAATGATGGACGAGATTTTGCCGCCGTTATCAACGCATTGGCGGCTCAAGGCTATTGCGCGACAGCGATGGTGCTTGATGCAGCGGCCTTTACACCGCAATCACGACCGCGGCTTTTTATTCTTGGCTTCGCTAAAGATGCGATGCCTTCAAGTATACAAAGCGAACCATCTGAAGCGACAGCGCCGCCCGCCATGATGAATGCATTGAACAATCTGAATATGAGCGCGCGTGATCATTGGATATGGCTCTCAACCTCCCCTGCACGAAAGCGAAACATTCGTCTTTCTGAAATCATCGACTGGTCGGCGTCCAAATGGCATACACCGAGCAAAACCAAAATGCTCCTCTCCATGATGAGCGAAACACAGCGCGCCCGTATTAACGGCATTATTAAAAATGGCGCCCGCCGCGCCGGAACGGGATTTCGGCGAACCCGAACGGAAAATGCAAAAAGCGTTCAACGATTTGAGGCGCGCTTTGACAATCTTGCCGGTTGCTTGCGCACACCTGCTGGCGGGTCATCCCGGCAGGTCGTTATCGCCATCGAGAACGGGCAAGTCCGCACACGACTGATGACCCCTCGAGAAGCAGCGCGCCTGATGGGTCTGCCAGAAGATTATAAACTGCCAACGAGCGATACGGCGGCGCTAAAACTTTGTGGTGACGGCGTCTGTGCGCCCGTTGTGCAGTGGCTGAGTGAAACTGTCTTTATACCTGCCCTCCAAAAACAAAACCGCAAAGCGGCATAATGAACACGCATCACTCAACGGATGTTTTCTCACAGGAGAAAAGATCTGCGATCATGCGCGCCGTTAAATCTGAAAACACCAAGCCGGAATTACAATTGCGCAAGGCCTTGCATCGGCTCGGATATCGCTATCGCCTCAATGTCAAAACCTTGCCAGGCAAGCCCGATCTCGTCTTTCCAAAATATCGCGCCGTGATTTTCATGCACGGATGTTTCTGGCACGGTCACAACTGCAAACGCGGCGCGCGCACGCCGAAAACCAATACAGCCTATTGGACAGAGAAAATCGCGCGCAACAAAATACGCGACAAGAAAAACGCCGCCGCGCTGAAGAAGCTTGGCTGGCGCGTGGTGACGATTTGGGAATGTCAGCTAAAAACCCTTGATCCTACAAAGATAGAGATTAAACCATCACGTCATGCATAATGACGTAAATATTGGTCACGACTTCAACAATGGCGGTGGGCGTTATTGGCTGGAGGTTCAGGGTGGGTCAGCGGAACTGACCTATCGCAATGATCGCGATGGCGTCATTCTGATCGACCACACTTATGTGCCGCCCGAATCGCGCGGCGGCAAAGTTGCTCAGATGCTTGTAGAACATGTTGTTGAGGACGCCCGCAAATCAGGCCTCAAGATTATTCCGCAATGCCCTTATGTGGACAAACTGTTCCGACGGCGCCCGGACCTCAATGAACTCAGAGCCTAGCTCATATGCCTCAAGGCTAACCCTGAGGCATATGGATTAGACAGGATAGATATTTACGACTTAACGCGTCTGAACAGTCTCAATCCAGGCATCGATCCGGCGTTCAAGAATTGAAAGCGGCAAAGCGCCGCCGCCAAGCACCGTATCGTGAAACTCTCGAATATCGAATTTATCGCCAAGCGCCGCTTCTGCCTTTTTGCGAAGCTCAATAATTTTCAACATGCCGATCTTATAGGCTGTCGCTTGTCCCGGCATCACTATGTAGCGCTGAATCTCTGACCGGATCTGACCTTCAGCCGCCGGCGAATTCGCAATGAAATACGCCACCGCCTCTTCTTCCGTCCAGCCTTTATTGTGCAACCCTGTGTCGACAACCAGACGGATCGCGCGCCAGATTTCAGTCGTCAACCGACCAAAGTCTGAATACGGATCGTCATAGGCGCCCATCTCCGTCGCCAGCAACTCCGAATAAAGAGCCCAACCCTCGACATAAGCAGTAAAACCCGCTTGGGTGCGAAACTCCGGAATACCGGTCAATTCCTGCGCGATCGAGATTTGCATGTGATGGCCAGGATTACCTTCATGATAGGCGATTACCTCAAGCTGTGGGATCGGCATGGCGCTCATATCTGACAGGTGCGCATAGAAGATACCGGGGCGCGATCCATCAGGCGTGCCGGAGAAATAATGCTGAGCGCCGCCATCGCGCTCACGAAACGCTTCAACCCGCTTCACAACAAGATCAGCTTTTGGCAACAAGCCAAACTTCTCAGGCAACTGGACGTTGATAACCTCAAGAGCATCGCGCGCCGCTTGCAAATACGCCTCGCGGCCTTCATCGGTGTTGGGATAATAGAATTGCTCGTCTTCCCGCATGAAGGTGAAGAACTCATCGAGCGTCCCTTCAAAACCAACCTGGTTTTTAATCGCTTCCATCTCGCCGCGAATGCGCGCGACTTCCGATAGCCCAATTTCATGCACTTCGTCTGGCGTGAGCGCTGTTGTCGTCGCATAGGCCAAACGCTCAGTATAAAAATCTTCGCCGTCAGGGCCCGAGCCGACACCTGTAGCGACTTCTGGGGAATTCAACTTTTCTTCTTCCAGCCAGGCAATCAAGGCGTCATAAGAAGGCTTAAAAGAATCAAGCAGCGCCGTGCGCGCATGACCGCGCATAATTTCAGCTTCTTCTTCACCAATAACACCATCATCGGTAAGCTTGGCGATCTTGGCTTTCGCATCGGTCCAGAGCGGCGCTTCGCCTTCCCCATCAAACGGGGCGCCGGTGATCAACGCTTTTGATTGCTGAATAACGCCTTCATACGCAAAGAGCGGCGCGTGCACGCCTTCATCCGCTGCAAATTTAGCACGCTGGAGCGATTGGCCGACCGCCCTGGAGACACCATCGATCCGCGTAATGTAGGCGGTCATGTCTTCTGCGGTTGCGACTTTGTGGAAGTTGATCAGGAAGTTTGGCAGCGACGAATGCGGGCCGCTCATCTGATGAAACACGTACCCCCGGCGACGGAACGGAAGCGAGGCTTCAGCCTGCTCCAACTGAAACAGCCAGATGTCGTAAGAGGTTTTTGCTTCCGGTGTCAGGAGGTCATAATCGATGGTTGTTTTTAACTCGGCTGCTTTCTCGCGCCGCCACGCAAGCTGCGCGTCTTCTGCAGCTTCGCTCGCATCATCGATTTTATCCTTGTCGTCATCACGACCAAGATAGGTCTTAAAAGTCGGAGAAAAATCCAGCTCCTCTTCCCAGCGATCTGCAAACCACTGATTGAGCTTTTCGGTTTCCGCCGCAATTGCTTCCGCAGTTGGCGCTGCTTTTTCACTTTTTTCTGTTGGCGTTGCATCACCGTTGGATGCGTTTTGCCCGCAGGCTGTAAGCGCCGTGCTGGCGAACAATGTAATAAGTAGTTTTTTCATGGAGAGCCCCTCGTATAAAAAAAAAGCCGAAGGTGCGAAAGAACCATCTAACGCACACGGTGTGGCTGTTGACCGGAACCTACGATATTTCCTTCCAGGAAAACAGGCCCTGAAGGCTGGATTATACCTCAGTTTAAGATCGAGCGCGTGCTTCTGGCGGAAATTCGACATAAGTTGTCTGAGCTAACAATCACGAAAACCGCCTACACTTGCCCCCCCCTTTTTGATTCATTCATTGTCCAGTTATGTAATCAAGACGCGCCGCCGTATTTTCTGACGATTGCATCGGCAGCTCCGTAATCGTGACGATTAAGCCTTGCTCTGTATATTGGTGCGCCAGATTCAAACCTAACTTTCCTAAGGCCTCTTTTAAATCAAACTGTTCGGACCCGCGAATATTGCGACGCATAAGGCGGATAAAATCCACGCCGGTTTCGACGCGGATGAGTTTTCTTAGCTCTTCTAGAGTTAACGTCTCTCGGCCCGTTGAATATTTAGCATGGACCTCACGTACAATGTCATCCAACGATTTCTCGCTATTTGTCGCCGTGCGAACCTCAATGTCCATCATCAACAGCGCAATCATTCCGCCACTATAAATAAGATCATAACTTGTGGCAGATGTATTTTTTGTAGCTGCCGCGGAAGTGAGGCTGTCGCCAGCCTCAAACGCGGCCGCGTATGCTGTGTAACGCTCTGCAACGAAGCCCCAGTATGTTGGTTCGTCAATCAGACCCATTCGTAGACTTGTTAAGAACGCATAATATTCAGCCAAACCCTCTTGAAACCATTCGAGATCGTCGGCGGAAACTTTTTGAATTCTCCATTTACTATTCCATAAATGAAAGCCTTCATGCGCTATGATGTACGCCGCCAACAATTGCGCCCCCTGCCCGGCAGCGTCTTCATTAAGCGAAAGACTGATTGTGCGCCCCATCACGCCGCCACCTAAAAAAGATGCGTCGCCGCCAATCAATAGAAAATTGTCGGTCAGCGTGTCCTGCAACAATGTCGCGTAGGAGCCCAAAAAGCCTTGAAGGAGCGGTGTAAATACAGCCTCCATTTTCACAACCGGGGGCCCAAGCGCAATCAGCGCTTTTGCGGCGCCAATATCAACAGTCGTTTGTTGATGTGCGCCCACCATAAAGGCTGAGTTTAGCAAATCGTCAGTATTTTTTGGCTGGAATCGCCACTCATTTTCATCACTGGGTTGCCATTGAGTGCTAGCTTTCCAGCCATCCGGCAGTTCGAATTCAACAGCGACATCATCTGAAGGCGCGCCTTCTATAAAAAGCGCGCGACTGGACCACATGAGGCCGTAAGGTCGCGCATATGCCAGCTCATCATCACCAGGGTCATTTGGAAAGCGATCATGTTGTAAATTCACCGAGTAGCGTATCTCGATCTCACCACGCTTATGTTGAGGCAACCGCCAGACACCTGGCGATTCAATAACGAGCTCTAACGATCGCCCATGCTCGTCAACGGCTTCTATACTCGTCACGAAGCCAGCCCAGCCGTTGTAAAGCCCAGAATCTTCGGCCGCGCGGACCAACTGGACCCGACCTCGATGAGGCGTCAGTAGCGCCGATACTTGCGCTAATCGCAACGCCTCGTCATCATCTGCACGCGCTGTTGAAAATTTTACGTGATAGCGGTCAGCAAAGGCATTCGCAGGTATCCACGCCAATAAGACGGCGAGAGCTACAAACAATTTGTCGCGTTTTCGTTCAAACATGATCATCTCCATTCTAATGAAGACTGTGTTGTAGAATCGACGGTCCATCACCAATAATTATTTGAGAGGCAGCTTTAATTATGTTGATATAATCAACTATTATGCGAACCGGCCAAATTTTGATTTGAACAACAGCCAGAACCGCAGACTGTCCATTGCCTGCGGCCAAATCGGCTGGAATATTGTATCATCAAGTGATTCAAAACCGAGTATGTGCCTGTGCTCACTCAACATCGAACTCTCTCACGAATATTACGCCAACCATGGTTATGGGAATGCCTAGTCTGGTTCGTCATCAGCGCTGGCTGGATATGGCTGTTTTCACAAGGTGACGAAAATGGAGTTGGTTATTTTCACCGCCCAGAGCAAAGCTTAACGATACCACTTATTGTCGGCGGGATAATCAATGCAACGCTGTTTATCGCGAATGCTTTCTACGCAGTTCCAAAGTTTCTCGAAACCGGAAGATGGCGGCAATATGCGCTTTGTTTTATTACGCTTTTTATTGCGAATGTTGTCTCACAGACAGGTGCACAACAGCTGATAATTTTATTCTGGGAGCCTAGCCTAAAGACAATAATGACAACATCGCTATTGATAGAAAACACATATTTGGCATTTTCTATTTTGATACTATCAAGCCTCTATAAATTCACGCGCGATTGGGTAAGGCACCAATATGAGCGCCGCACCTATCAGGACGAGACTGAATCTCTTAGGCAAGCCCTGCAACAGACTCGCCACGAGATGCATGTGTTATCCAGCGCAGGAAATCCTTCGAGTTTTCTGCAAATCAATTCCGGAAATGAAAAACTGCAAATACCAACAAGCACAATTTTGTATATTAAGTCTGCCGGAAATTATGCTGATATCTTCACGCCCAACCAGTCTTATCTTGCCTATGGCGCTATGAAAGATTTTATTGAGAAACTTCCGCAAAAACGATTTTCACGTATTCATCGATCTTATATCGTCGGTATGGAACACATCCATATGATTAAAGGCAGTGCAATATATCTAAATGATGTTAAATTGCCGCTTGGCGCTTCATACAAAAAGAGCTTTTTCCAAAAATGGAATGAACGCTCTCAAACAGAAGTTGACAAACCCAAGAGCATCTAAAATCCAAAAGCCAAACATAAAAAGGCGGCCCTAAGGGACCGCCTTCACTATTCTCTACATTGGTGAGGCGCTCTAAAACGCTTCTTGCGGCAGCGCCATCACAGCGTCTGCGCCGGCTTTGACTTTTTCCAGATGCGCACTTGTGTCCGGCAAAATCCGCTCAAGGAAATAACGCCCGGTAATGAGTTTGTTTTTGTAAAACTCATCATCTTTGTTGTCACTTTCGATCGCTGCTTTCGCCATCTGCGCCCACGCAAAGGCAAGACAGGTCAATGCAAAGAGGTTGAGATAGTCGGCTGAGCCCGCGCCAGCATGATTGAAGTTCTGCATCGCATTGGCGCCAAGCCACTGGGTCGCATCCAGCGTTCGGGCTTTCGCTGTTGCAAGCCCCTCAAGGAACGGCTTCAACTCTTCGTTGCCTTCATTATCGCTGATGAATTCATCGATTTCAGCAAAATATGACTGCCAGGCGCGACCACCATCTTTCATCAGTTTACGGCCAACAAGGTCAAGCGCCTGAATGCCGTTTGCGCCCTCATAGATCATGGCGATCCGTGCATCGCGCACAAACTGCTCCATACCCCACTCTTGAATGTAGCCATGTCCGCCCAGCACCTGTTGTGCGTTTGTCGCGTGGGCGTAGCCTTTATCCGTGAGATAGGATTTCAGGATCGGCGTCATCAGACCCATATAGTCGTCGGCCTTTTGACGGGTCGCTTCATCCTCTGATTTATTATGAAGATCGCCATGTAGTGCGGTCCAATACATCCAGGCGCGAGCGCCCTCGGTGAAGGCGCGCTGATCCATCAACATCCGGCGCACATCAGGGTGCACCAACAACGGGTCGGCCGGTTGGTCCGGGTTCGCCGGACCAGTCAAAGCGCGACCTTGCAAACGATCTTTCGCGTAGGCGGCGCCATTTTGATATGACACTTCAGATATCGCCATGCCCTGCAGGCCAACACCAAGGCGTGCTTCGTTCATCATTGTGAACATCGCTTTGAGGCCCTTGTTTTCTTCACCAAGAAGATAACCCGTCGCTCCGTCATAATTCATGACGCAAGTTGAGTTGGCGTGGATGCCCATCTTCTCTTCGATCGATCCGCAAGCGACGCCATTGCGATCACCAAGGGAGCCGTCATCATTGATATGAAATTTCGGCACGATAAAGAGTGATATGCCTTTGACGCCTTCCGGGGCGCCTTCAATGCGGGCGATCACAAGATGGATGATATTGTCCGTTAAATCCTGCTCACCTGCAGAGATGAAAATCTTCGTGCCGGTGATTTTGTAAGACCCGTCATCTTGCGGTGTTGCCTTGGTGCGCAACAACCCAAGATCAGTGCCACAATGAGGCTCGGTGAGGTTCATGGTGCCACCCCACTCGCCGGAGATCATGTTCGGCAGATATTTCTGTTTTTGCTCATCAGTGCCATGGGCGTAGATCGCATCGGCTGCCCCGCGGGCAAGACCCGGATACATGCCAAACGCCATATTCGCCGCCGACATCATTTCACTGATCGCAATCCCGAGAATATAAGGGAGCCCCTGCCCGCCATATTCCGGATCGAAAGAAATACCCTGCCATCCGCCTTCGCGGTAAGCGGCATATGCCTCTTTAAAACCTTTGGGCGTCGTCACCGACCCATCATCGTGGCGGGTGCAGCCTTCCTTGTCACCGGACTGGTTGATCGGGTGCAAAACGTTTGACGCCAGCTTCCCGCCTTCTTCAAGAATTGCATCAATAATGTCTTCCGAAGCATCTGAAAAACCTGGAAGATTAGAGTATTTA
>BQJH01000118.1 GCA_021604605.1 Hyphococcus sp. | reverse complement strand
GACGGGTTCATCATCCAAAAGGGGAACGCGATGAAGCTGCGCCGTGATGAACTGAATATCATCCCATGTAGGCAGATCATCACGCGGAACGCCCATAGACCCAACGACGCCATGATGGCCGGTTTTTGATAAGCCATGACGTGCATATTCTTGTATCAACCCGACATGAGGTTCTTCTGCTTCCGGGTGTGTGTCTGCATAAAGTCCTTGATATTGATCTCGGTCAAATGGCTGAGGATGTTCCTTTGCCCACGCTTCGACTTCATCGGCATCAACGAGGACTTTGCCGCCTTTGACTGTTGATGAAAATTTTTCCAGCGCCTCGCTATTGTTATATTCGCTGACGCCCGTATCGAGACGATAGTCCCAATTGTGCAAGCCGCAAATTAGGTTGTCGCCTTCCACATGACCGTTAGAGAGCAAGGCGCCGCGATGAAGGCAGCGTCCGTATAAAACCGAAACTTCTTTATCATAACGGATAATAACAAGATCAACTTCACCAACCAGCGCGTATGCTGGCTGCCGGTCTTCGAGATCTGCCCACTTTGCAGCGCTGACCCAGTTTCGTCCCATTCTTCGCCCCTTCTTGCCCGTTCACTTTTCTGTTCACCGCCCAAGATGAGTTGGAGCCCATGACGAATTGTGATTTGCGTCAGTTTATGGAGACCGCTCTAAAAAGCAAAACACGATTTCTCGTATTTTTGTGAGGAGCGAACAAATCAAGACTTTTTTCTCAAGACTGGTTAGTCTCATGATCAGGCAAGCGCCCAATGAGGGTGATTCTTCTGTCTCTCTTTCTGAAAGGCGCATTATGGCTCCCTCAAACAACAACGCATCTTTGGAATGGCATCGCGTGGCGGATCCCAAAGATATCCCTGAAGGTCGCGTCACGACCGTAAAAGCAGGGCTCAAGACATTAGCGTTGACGCATTTTGATGGTCATTTCGCGGCGATGGAAAACCGTTGCCCCCATCAGGGCGGACCGCTGGGCGAAGGCTCAATCGAAAAAGGCGTGGACGGAAAATGTTGGCTTCGATGTCCATGGCACGGGTGGGATTTTGATCCGCTGACCGGTAAGCCGCCAGGCGGGCATGAAGATTCCGGTCAGGAAATGTTTCCGGTCGAGGCTCGTGATGATGGTATCTATGTTGGTGTGCCGCCAGAACCGGATCATGTTCGCACCTCAACAGACGTTGTTGCGGAAACCATGGTCAATTGGGGATTGAAGCGGGTGTTCGGCATGGTCGGGCATTCTAATCTTGGCCTGGCCGACGCTTTCCGTTTGCTGGAAGAAGCGGGCAATCTTTCCTATATTGGTATCCGCCACGAAGGCGCTGCCTCTTTTGCATGTTCAGGATACGCAAAACTAACCGGTAAGCCGGCCGCATGCCTTTCGATTGCGGGGCCGGGCGCGACGAACCTGATGACGGGTTTATGGGATGCAAAAGTCGATCGCGCGCCTGTTGTCGCCTGCGCTGGACAGGTTCAAGTGCAGGTGTTTTCTCCTTTCGCTTTTCAGGACATTGATTTGCACAGCGCCTTTGCACCAGTGGCAAATTTCAATGGGGTCGTTCTGCATGCGTCTAATTATGGAGAGACGGCGTCACTTGCCATGAAATCGGCAATTGTAGAGCGCGATGTTTCAGTGTTGATTTTCCCAGACGATGCGCAAACTCTACCGGCGCCTGATAAAAAGGCAGGAAGCCCCAAAGGCAGACTTGCTGAGGCGCGCATGACGCCAAGTGAGGATGTAGTCAAAACGGCTGCTGCGCGCATGGATAAGGCAAAACGTCCGTTGATCATTGTTGGCTATGGCGCGCGCGACGCGATGGACGAGGTCGTCTCTTTCGCGGAGCATCTAAACTGCCCGATTGTCACAACTTTTAAAGGCAAAGGTCAAATCCCTGATACGCACCCGCTCGCAGGGGGCGTTCTTGGTCGATCCGGCACGCCGATCGCATCGTGGTTTATGAATGAGTGCGATTTGATTATCGCTATCGGCGCTTCATTCTCACATCACACAGGCATTGAACCATCTAAACCGATTGTTCAGATCGACTTTGACCGGATGCATCTTGGTAAAAACCATGCAGTCGATACGTTGGTTTGGGGTGAAATTGGTGAGACATTGCCACGCTTGCAAAACCTAATGACTGCCCAGCGGCTTGGGGCCTCTAACGCAGTGAGCCAACGCAAGGAAATTGCTGAGCGTTGGGCCATATGGCGAAGAGAAAAAGAACGCCGTCTAAGCGACGATCATGGTCACGGCATCAGTGCTGCCGCGCTTTTTGCTGCGCTGACAAAAGTGACGCCGGGTAATGCTGTTATGCCTGTCGATGTTGGTAATAACACCTACTCGTTCGGGCGCTATTTTGAGCCACGTGGGCAACGGGTTTTGATGTCCGGTTATCTCGGATCGATTGGCTTTGGGTTTCCTGCGGCTATGGGCGCTTGGGCGGCGACACAAGACTTTGAAGAGTATCATGGCCGAAAAGTTGTTTCAATTTCCGGTGATGGCGGCTTCGGTCAGTATGCGATGGAATTTACCACAGCAGTAAAATACAATATGGATATAACTCATATCCTTATGAATAATGGCGAGCTAGGGAAAATTTCTAAAGAGCAGCGCGCTGGCGAGTGGCCAGTTTGGCAAACATCATTGCATAACCCAGATTTTTCCGAGTTTGCGCGATCCTGTGGTGGTATGGGCGTGAGAGTAACGAATAAAGCAGATCTGGAAAAAACTATTGCTGAAGCAATCGCCCATGAGGGCCCTGCATTGGTCGAAATTATGACCGATGCAGAGCTGGTATAAGGGCAGGCTATTTCTTTGATTTTTTCAGAAATTCTGGTGCGCAGTTATTTTTCTTGCGACATTTGCCCGTGAAGGAGAGATAACTTAAATCCATCCGCCCCGCGACGCTAATCCCTCTGGGGTTGAGTACGGCGTTAATCTCATTCGGGCTCAACCCCCCATCAACCGCGTCAAAAATCTCTTGCGCGCGTCCGTTGCTGTGTTGATCCATGAAGGACATCAAGCGCTCGAAATCATATTCTTGTTTGCCATTTTGATAGAGCGTCGCCATCATGTCATCGAAAGCATGCGGTTCAATTGCTGACATCTCCGCATCAAGCATAAGCGCGATAAGCGCGCCGGACCCATATATCAAGAACCAATTCTGCCCTTTGTTTGAGCCCGCTTCGCGTAGAGATGTGCCTTGGCTGAGGCGATAACCAAGCTGATGACGTGTTACGATGCTCGCGAGCAGGTTGCGCAGTTGATAATCGTCGTAATACCCTTCTCTATAAAGATGTTTGATTGCCAAATAATCGGTAAAGCCTTCCAGGAACCATTCATTTTCTAGATCAGCGCGCTCAACTACGCCTGTCCATAGGTGCATCGTTTCATGGGCTAGACCGTGCGCCCATATAAGGCGCTCTGCAGTATTGAGCGGCCACTCATATTGCATGGTAAAACTGCGCGCGAAGGCGCTCCCGTCGGAACTGCCATAAGCGAAATGAAAGGTCGTATAATCAGCCGAGGGCGCACCGCCAAAATACTCTGCAAAAGCAGGCAACAGATCGTCCATCACTTTATCGACATAAGGTCGGACAACGGGTTCTATTGTAGGATCAAACAAAGAGTTAAGCGTTAGATTGCCGACCCGTTGTGTAGAGTCAGTGAAGGGACCAATGGCAAATCCATTGTCTTGTAAATCTTCAATGGACTTGGCTGTGCCGGTGAGGGGGCCATCTGCCCATGGCGCCGTCAATGCCCACCCCTCAGGCGTATTGAAGCTTATATTCACGGGACAGCTGTTTGCGTTCCAATCCGGTCCGATAAAAAATGCTGTTCCTGTAAAATAATAACCACCACCAAAAGGGTGTGCGACTTCATCAGCGCCATGTGGCCAAAGAACTTCATCATGGTCCGCACTTAATTCATATGAGATACGGATTGCGCCTTTGGGAGCCGCCCATGATCCGTTTCCTGCATACGCGATATCAATTTTTCCACCCGAAACATCATAGGCTATAATGTTATGTACAGATTCCGATTGAGCTTCCGGCCGATCGTTAGTTGGGCTGTGGCCCAAATGAAATTCTGTGTACGGTTCTGAATATTGGGCTTCAATTTTAAATTGTCGCTCACTCAGATAGGTTACCTCGTAATTTCCAAGATCTGCCTGACAATTAGATAAGGCGGTTGAAGCCATTAATGTTAAAATAAACATATCCCTTTTCCTTTTTTATCGATCTCAACGGCCTTTCTATGAGGCCGTTCAATTCTTTTTGTGCGGAGTAAAAGGAATTTAAGAGCAATGTGAAGGGTGAATGAGACGGTTAGCCTTACCCAAGCGATGGGAAGGTGTGGCGCGGGCGTGAATATCCGATGCTAAAGATAAACCGTTAGACAAACAGGTTAAACCGATTATTCCATAATATCTTCGTTCCAGAGCGCGGGATTGTCTTGAATAAATTGGCTCATCAGGGCGATTGAGTCTGCGTGTGTTGCATCGATCACCTCGACGCCTCGCTCGCGGAGGAAATCTTCGTTACCACCGAAGTTCTGCGTGTCATTAATAATAACCCGCGGGATTTTAAACTGAACGATCGTACCTGAACACATCATGCAAGGAGAGAGGGACGTATAAAGCGTCGTGTCCTTATAAGTTTTCTGTCTTCCGGCTTTGCGTAGGCAATCCATTTCTCCATGAGCGATGGGATCGCCTTGTTGAATTCGTTGATTATGACCTGAAGCTAATATTTTATCGCCGCGCGCGAGGACAGAGCCAATCGGCAAGCCGCCATTGTCGGCGCTCTTTTTTGCTTCCAGAAAGCTGAGTTCAACGAAGCGCTTGTCCCATTCTGTCACCATTGTTGTCGTTCCTTTTCACGATCCAAAACTTAGCACTCGTCTAATAGACTTTATGCCGATGATCCTTGATAACAAGGTCAACTATCACAAATGGGATTTGGATAAATAATGGCCCCTTCCTTTACGCTTGTTGATCACCCGCTAATTCAGCACAAACTCACAATTTTGCGCCGCAGCGATACTGCGACTGCGCAGTTTCGGCAGGTGTTGAGAGAGATCGCTTTTGTCCTTGGTTGTGAGGTGACGAAAGACCTGACATTGGGGGAAGTGGAAATTGAGACACCTTTAGAGCGGGGGATGTTTCCCTATCTGTCTGGCAAAAAACTTTGCTTTGTTTCAATTTTGCGTGCTGGCAATGGGCTTATTGATGGGCTGCTTGATCTGGTGCCGTCAGCGCGTGTTGGGCATATCGGCCTTTATCGCGACCCGGATACGTTAGAGGCTGTGCAATATTACTACAAAATGCCTGACGCAATTGATGAGCGGCAGGTGATCATGGTTGACCCCATGCTGGCGACGGCGAATACATCAATTGCGGCGGCGAGCCTTTTGAAGAAAAACGGCGCCCGGAATATCAAGTTTATGTGTTTGTTGGCGGCGCCGGAGGGGGTGGAGGCGTTTGGCGCTGCACACCCGGATATTCCGATCATCGCAGCAGCTCTGGACAGGGAGCTAAATGACCACAGTTACATCCTGCCGGGACTGGGGGATGCGGGCGACAGGATGTACGGCACGAAAGGCTGATCCTGGCGCGATTTCTCTCTTTCTAGGCCATATCTGGCCTAAGCTATTGAATTTCAGGGGTGTTCACCCCATTTCCTTTTCTATCGGCGCGCGCTAAACATCGCACCTCAGGCCATATGCTTCTGGAAGCGCGCAGCCTATAATGAATAAAAAAAACAACGCTTTAAGGCCTAATTCATGAGCTACGACCTCAAGACCCATGCGCAGAAATTTGCGCCCAATTATGGCGAGCATGACTTTTCTGACCATCTCCCGATGGCGGTTACGGCGTTGAATAAGTTGGGCGCCACCGAGCAGCGGGTCGATGAGTTTGTAAAGACTTACGCCAAAAAGCTGAAGCGGAAAAAGCCTGGCGCCAAAAGCCTTGATGGGTTGCTTTTGTCGGCCCGGATTGGTGATCCGACCGTTTACCCGCTTGCCTATAATTATTTCTCTGAGGCAATCGCGAATGAAGGCCGGGTGGAAGTCCTGGCGACATATCTGCCGGAACTGACGAACGCGATCGCGACGGCGGCGTTTCATGGGATTTTGCGTACGACCTTTGGGTTGATTGCAAATGAAGACTCTGAGATCGCAGCCGGTCTTGCTTACTGGTGGGCTAATGCAGAACCCGTCTCATTTTCCATGTCGATTGGCGCTGCTAATAATGATGTTGAAACCCTGATTGATGATGTCGCGGATTCTTTTAAGCGCCACGGCAAAAAGCTGAACCTTGATCATCCGACAATATCAGCACGCATCGCGGAAGTGTTCGCCAGTGCGCGTATCGGCTCGGTTCTAAATCGTGCGGCGGCGGCGAATGTCTCGTTTGACAAAATCGCTGCGACCGCTTTGCGTATCTATTTATCAACCGGGGACTTTACAGCACTGCATTGTGTTACTGGCGTTCATGCAACGCGCATTCTCTCTGAGCATGTTGTGATGAATGATGTGGATTTAAGGAAGGCGCTTTGGGGTGCTATTTGCGCCGCATACGCATCGATTGGCGCCCCGCCTTTAATCAGTTTGACACCGGCGCCCGTAAAGCCGCCGGACTGGCGGGTGATCACATCAGCCGCGCTTTCCTCCGACGATGAGCACGATATTAAGTTCGCTTATTCCTGTATGGAAGAAGCGCGCCAATATGGCCGTGACGCTCATTATCGCTATGCCGCCAGCGTCAGGCTCGGCCTGGCGGAAAGCCCCGCCTAAGCTTATTTAGAGGCTTTTTTCGCGGCTGCGATTTTCTCTTTGAGCTCATCAGGGCGAAAGCCGCTGACAACCTCAACATAAGAGCCATCGATTGCTGCAACAATAAAAGTTGGCGTCCCATCAACACCCATTTGAGCGGCGATATCGTGGTTTCCTGAGATTGCCGCGCTGATATCCGGCTGTTCAATGCGGGTTTCGATTTTGGAAATATCGACGCCTTCTTTTTTAGCTAGCGCTGCCACTCTGTCTTTGGTGAGAATGCCGGAAGCGTCCATCATTGCAAAATGAAGTTCGATGAACTTGCTTTGGTCACGCGCGCCCAAAGAGACAGCGGCGGCATAACCAGACTCTTCGTGCAGGATTGGCAATTCACGGAACACAACTTTTACATCAGCATCTTTCTTGACGATGTCTTTGATGAATGGCGTCGCGCGTTTGCAATAGCCGCAATGATAGTCATACATTTCGACAACAGCGACTTTCGCCTTGCCCGGATTTTTGCCCGTGACATAGCTCGTCGCAGGGTCGAGCAGGGCGCCGAGGTTAGCGGCGGCAACATCGTTTGCCTGTGTTTCAGCGCGCAACTGCTCACGAGCACTGTATGCATTGACCGCTTCAATGATAATTTCTGGATTGGTCATTAAATAGTTGCGAACAATTTTGCGAATATCTTCTTCTTCAAGATCTGAAAAAGCCGTATCAAGATTAGCCGCAGGCGTGTAAGCAGGGCTGTGCGATTGCATATCTTCGGCGGGCGCGCTTTGCTGCGCAGATGAAAAGGCGATGACAGTGGCGCCCAAAACAAACGCACCAGCAAGGGCTGCGCCAATAGCGATTTTAGAACTCTTGATCATGATTATCCCCGATTAAAAATTGTCCGACGCATCCGCTTGTGTGCTGATGAAAGTCGGGTCCGGCACGTCTGGTTTTTCTTTTCTTTTCTTTGACGGCAATTCTTCTGTTTCTGGCTTTGGCAAGGGCGTCGTGTCAATCTCATCGGGCGCCTCTTCGTCATCCGGCATCGTCGCGAGAATGATGTCTGACGCCTGGCGCCATTCTTGTGAATCTTTTGAAAAATGCCCCATGGCGCGGCGAGCAAACTGATTGGCGTCTGCCTTCGCGCCGGCATGGTACCGGGACTCTGCTGTTGCGAGGAGCGCCATTGGTTCATTTCCGACGGCGCCGTAGGCTCTGGCAAGCTCAAACCACCCAAAGCCATTGTCGGGCTCGATCAATAGGGCAGTCTTGAATTCCGCGATTGAACGCTCATGATTAAGCGGATTGCTGGATGCTAAAAGCGCGCGTCCAAGATTAACCCGCAAGAGCGCATTGTCGCTGAGGATCGCAATAGAGCGTTCATAAGGTGCGATTGCTTCTTCAGTTCGCCCAAACTCAAACAGCATTTGTCCTTCCAACTCATGGAAATATGGATTGTCCGGGTGTTCTTCGGTGAGTTTGCGAATTGACAATAAAGCAAGATCAATTTTTGCATTTCTGAAATAGGCGAGGGCGCGTGCGTAATACGCCGGACCGGACGTGTCGGTGAGCGGATATTTGCGCAGGGTTGAAACCGGATCATGCAGGAAGCCGCGAATTTTCGCTTGAATATAACGCAGGCGTTCGATTTCTTCCGGGGGGTCTGTCACATGAAAATAGGGAGAGGCTTCGGCGCGTCTTTGCAGCGCTGACTGGCGCGCATTGGCTAATGGGTGTGATTGTTCATAAGGGTTGATTTTT
>BQJH01000117.1 GCA_021604605.1 Hyphococcus sp. | reverse complement strand
CGGGATATGACACTAAAAAAACAATATATCTGTGCCGCTATTTTATCGGGCGTAGCGCTTACAACCAGCGCCGCAATCGCTGAAACAAAAACCTATGAATTTACCGGCTTTACTGAGGCCGATATCTCCGCAGGGATTATCACCAACATTACGGTTGGCGGCGACTATTCGGTCCGCGCCGAAGCTGAGCCTAAGGGCCTCGAGACGCTGAAAATTGAACAGCGCGGTGACGCATTGAAAATTGGCAGAACAAAAAAGTTTTATAATCGCGGCCGCGCACCAAAAGTTACGGTGACCATCACGATGCCTCGACTTGAGGGCATCGATGCCTCCAGCGGCTCAAGCGTTAACGCGAGTGGCATTAAAGCATCAGATTTTAACGCCGATGTTTCTAGCGGGGCTTCCGTTGAATTAAGTGGGTCATGTGAAACAATTGTCGTTGACGTCAGCAGCGGCGCCAGCACGGATGCACAAGACCTAAAATGCGACAACGCAATCGTTGATGCCTCTTCAGGCGCTGCAACGCATGTTTATGCATCCCAAAGCGCAACAGTCGATGCATCCAGCGGGGCCGCCACAACGGTTCATGGCAACCCACAAAACACTAACATCGATAAATCTTCCGGCGCTGCCGTGTCGATAGCTGACTAAAATAATCAGTGTGGTTTTATGAGGCGATCGCTTTTTCGATCGCCTCAATGGCATCCGCCGCTTTGGCGCCGTTCGGCCCCCCCGCCTGCGCCATATCTGGCCGCCCGCCGCCGCCTTTGCCGCCAACGGCTTCCGCGCCGACCCGCACCAGATCAACCGCTGACACACGATCTTTTAAGTCGTCGCTAACGCCAATAACCAAAGCGGCCTTGCCATCATTGACGCCGATAAAGACAGCGACGCCTGATCCCATTTTTTTCTTAGCGTCATCGATTAATCCGCGCAGGTCTTTCGCAGCAACGCCATCGAGAACCTTACCGAGAAATTTTACGCCAGCAATTTCTTTAATTTCATCTGCCGGCGTCGCAGTACCGCCGCCCATGGCCAGCGCTTTTTTCGCTTCTGCTAAATCACGTTCTAACTGACGACGTTCCGCAATCAGCGCGCTGACCCGGTCGGGTAAATTATCCGGCGGCGTTTTCAACGCATCTGACGCCGAGCGAACAAGGCTCGCCTGACCTTCCAGATATTGCCGCGCCGCTTCGCCTGTTAGTGCTTCAACCCGGCGCACACCCGCGGAGACGGCGCTCTCACTAATTACTTTAAAAAGCGCAATATCGCCGACGCGATCAACATGAGTGCCGCCGCATAATTCAACTGAATATGGCTTGTCTGAACCATCGAGCGCGGCGCCCATCGTCAGGACGCGAACATCATCGTCATATTTTTCGCCGAAAAGGGCCATTGCGCCCGACTCAACCGCATCATCATAAGGCATGATCCGGGTTTGCACCGGAGAGTTCTGACGAATGACAGCATTCACCTCAGCCTCAATAGCGCTGATCTCTTCTGTGCTGACGGACTTGGGGTTTGCAAAATCAAACCGAAAACGGTCTTCAGCCACCAATGAACCTTTTTGCGTGACATGCTCACCCAGCACGTTGCGCAATGCGGCATGCATCAAATGGGTCGCAGAGTGATTTGAGCGCGTGCGGGCGCGGCGCGCCACATCAATTGACAGATGAACTTCATCGCCAAGTTTCAACTCACCTTCTGTGACCTTACCCATATGGCTGAACAAGGCGCCGGCGCGTTTTTTCACATCGGTGATGACAATTCGAGCGCCCGATGACGAGCGAATTTCACCGGCGTCACCTGCCTGACCGCCTGACTCAGCATAAAAAGGAGACTGGTTGACGACGAGTTCAATCTTGTCACCTTTTGCAGCTTTATCTGCAACAGCACTGTTTTTGATGATGGCCTGTACAACGCCATCGGCCTCATCATGAATATAGCCAAGAAATTCTGTCGCGCCGTGTTCCGCCCGCAAATCAAACCACACGCTTTCATCAGCCGTGTCGCCTGAACCTGACCAGGCAGCGCGCGCCGCCGCGCGTTGTGCTTCCATGGCTTCATCAAATTCCGCTGTATTGACTTCTCGGCCCTCACGGCGAAGCGCATCCTGCGTCAGGTCGAGCGGAAATCCATAAGTGTCATAGAGTTTAAACGCCGCCTTACCAGAGAGGGCTTCCCCTTCTGACAGGCCGGAGGTTTCATCTTCCAGGAGCTTCAACCCACGCTCTAAAAGGCTGCGGAATTTGTGCTCTTCGGAAGTAAGCGTTTCAACAATCAGCGTTTCAGCCCGAGACAATTCCGGGAAAGCGCCGCCCATTTCCCGCACCAGCAAAGGAGCAAGTTTAGCGAGCAACGGATCACGCGCGCCAAGCCCATGAGCATAGCGCATGGCCCGCCGCATGATCCGACGCAAAACATATCCCCGTCCTTCATTCGACGGCGCCACGCCATCGGCGATCAGGAAACTGGCGGCACGCAAGTGATCAGCAATCACGCGGTGCGCCGGCGCGTCCGCGCCTTCTGCTTTACGCCCGGTCAAATCAACGGACGCGCCAATCAATGTCTGAAATAAATCGATATCATAATTGTCGTGAACACCTTGCAAAACAGCAGCAATTCGTTCGAGCCCCATGCCTGTATCGATCGAAGGCTTGGGTAAGTCTTCCTGACGTCCATCGCCATGCTTTTCAAACTGCATGAAAACGAGGTTCCAAATCTCGACGAAACGATCACCATCCTCATCCGGCGAACCGGGAGGACCACCCGCAATGTGATCGCCGTGATCATAAAAGATTTCAGAACACGGCCCGCACGGGCCAGTATCACCCATGGCCCAGAAATTATCATTGGTGGGAATACGGATGATCCGTTCTTCGGGCAGACCGGCGATCTTGCGCCACAGATCAAATGCTTCATCATCCGTATGATAAACCGTGACCGTCAACCGGTCAGCGGCAAGTCCGAGCTCTTTGTGAACGAGGGTCCAGGCATTATCGATCGCCTGTTCTTTAAAATAGTCACCGAATGAGAAATTGCCGAGCATCTCGAAAAAGGTGTGATGGCGCGCCGTATAACCGACATTATCCAGGTCATTGTGCTTGCCGCCAGCGCGGACGCATTTTTGCGATGACGCCGCACGATCGTAATCACGCTTTTCAGCGCCTGTAAAAACATTCTTGAACGGCACCATGCCCGCATTGACGAACAGCAAGGTCGGATCGTTCTGCGGCACCAGCGGCGCAGACGGCGCAATAAAATGATCACGATCAGCGAAAAAATCGAGGAAATGCGCGCGGATATCTTTCAAGGACGTCATGGGGGCAGCCTGCTTTAGTCAGTAACTTGGGGTCAGCGGTTAGAAATAAGAAGCCGCGCCGATGCAAAAAGCCCGGCGCGGCTCAAATTCTTAGCCCTGATTATCCATCCGCGTCTAGCCGCCGACGGCGATCCCCAGTGCCTAACCTCAAGTCATGCAGAAGAAATTCAGCTTATTGCCATCAGGGTCCCGGAAATACCCGGCATAGAACTGATCACCGCGTGGACCCGCCGGGCCTTCGTCTTTGGCCCCTAATTCGATCGCCTTTTTGTAGAGCCGATCAACTGTCTCCGGCTTATCGCAGGCAATCGCCACCATGACGCCATTACCGACAGTGGCTTCTTTGCCGTCATTAGGCTTGATGACCGAGACGCCCGGCGCGCCGGGCCCTGTGTTCCAGGCGACAAAGCTGTCTGATTCCATCATCCGCTTCGCGCCCATTTCGCCCAGCAATTCATCGTAGAATTTGGCGGCTTTTTCGATGTTATTACTGCCTAGGGTCACATAACCAATCATTTGATCTCTCCAGTTATTTCAAAATTCAGCGCGCGGCTCGACGCTATCGCCAGACCTTATGTCCGGCAATAACGTCAGAAGTAACATTCCTGGGATAGCGCCCGCTTATTCCGGGTCGTTAACTGGCGGCCGCTGTTTCAACGTCATCATCATCATCGTCGCTTTTTTCGCCAACCAACATCTCTTCAGCGATAAGCCCTGCATTTTGACGGATGGTGCGTTCAATATCCGCCGCCATATCAGGGTGATCTCGCAAGAACTGTTTTGCGTTTTCCCGGCCCTGACCAATGCGCTCAGAATTATAGGAGAACCATGAGCCCGCCTTCTCAACCACCTCAGCCTTGACGCCAAGGTCAATCAGCTCACCCATTTTGGAAACGCCCTCGCCATACATGATGTCGAACTCGACTTGCTTGAATGGCGGCGCGACTTTGTTCTTCACGACTTTAACGCGGGTCTGATTGCCGACAACCTCATCAGCCTTTTTGATTGCACCGATGCGGCGAATATCAAGGCGGACGGAAGAATAGAATTTCAACGCATTCCCGCCGGTCGTGGTTTCCGGTGAACCAAACATAACGCCGATCTTCATGCGGATCTGGTTGATGAAGATCACCAGCGTGTTGGATTTTGAAATTGACCCAGTAAGCTTGCGCAATGCCTGGCTCATCAGACGCGCCTGAAGACCGGGCAGAGAGTCGCCCATCTCCCCTTCCAGCTCGGCCCGCGGGGTCAACGCCGCCACGGAGTCAATAACGAGAATATCCACCGCACCGGAACGAACCAGCGTATCGGCAATCTCCAGCGCCTGTTCGCCGGTGTCCGGCTGAGAGATCAGAAGGTCATCAAGATTGACCCCAAGCTTTTGCGCATAGATCGGATCAAGCGCGTGCTCAGCATCAATGAACGCAGCGGTGCCGCCAGCCTTCTGGCTTTCGGCCGCTACATGCAGCGCCAATGTCGTCTTGCCGGAGCTTTCCGGCCCGTAAATCTCAATGACACGGCCCTTGGGCAGACCGCCAATGCCGAGCGCAATATCAAGGCCGAGAGACCCGGTGGAAATCGCCTCAATATCGACCACATCCCGGTCGCCAAGGCGCATCAAAGAGCCCTTGCCAAACGCCTTGTCGATCTGTGAGATCGCTGCATCCAGCGCTTTCGATTTATCCACGTTGCCCACCTCTACCAGTTTCAAACTGCCCTTAGCCATGCTTGCCGCCTCCGTTGCCTTACAGGGGCCCTCCCTGTCAATGAACGCAACTTGTACGCTTTTTGTTCTCTTTTTGCAAGAGGTGTTATAACGATGTTTTTAAAGGAAATTATCGATTTGTTCTAATTTTGTTTCGTGATGTTAGCCTTCGCAGACGAACGCAAACAGAGATTATATTCAGACGCCGATTCGCGGGGCTGCGAAGAGAAAGTCGCCGCGTTGCACGCGACTATATTTTTTCATCCGGATTCCACCCCTCACCAGAGGAGCCGCCTGTCGGCGTCTCGACGGGCGCGGAAATGAGCGGAGAAAACATAAGAGAGCGTTGCCCCTACCCGCGTTCGCTGCCCTGCAGATAGCGATAGGCGACGCCGCCGGGAACAACCCACATCGCTATCGAGGTCATCGTAAAGAGATACATAACGCCCATCTGCAGCCAGGCGCCGGGATTAGACACATCCCACATGCTGGCCTGCACCTCTAACAGACGGCGATTGATATCTTCGACGACGGACGAGTCCGCCCCGACATCGGCTGAGGCCGCCACGAATTCCATCATCAAGGGAATATAGCCGGGCATAACAACAGCCATAAATGCGATCGAAACACCAACCAAGATAATCCACCAGAGGAACCAATAGAAAAAGAGCCCCCAGAAATTGCCCTTGGTGAGGTTCCACGTTTCGGCAATACCAATCTTTTTCTCGCCGACACCCGCCGCATAAACCAGCGACATGCGCACCATGAACCAGATCAAAGCGCCGATCAGAACAACGGCGCCCACCAGAATAATGACGCCGCCAATCGCCGAGGCCACAGCCGAGATCGCGAGGCCAACCGCCATCAACGCCAGGAAACCGCCCGCATAAATAATCCCCGTCATAAGAATCAAAAGGATCGTGGCGAGAATGATGCGCAATTCATCAGCACCGAACCCAATATAAAATGGCAGCGACGGCGCATCCCCCCTGATGACATGACGCAAAAGACCGGCGATCATCATCGGGTAGGCAATCAAAGCCACCAGATTGAGAATGCCGACAGACTTCATCATCGGCCCCATGAGGGCAAACACTTCTGACGGGTCTGCGGTTTCTTCCACCGCCGCTAGCTGTAATTGCGCCTCCATCATCGACGGCATCACGAAAATCTGCACAGCTATTAACGCCAGCATTGGCAACCACAAGATTTTGATGATCGTCAGGAAATGCGCAAAAATATAAGCAATGCTTGCGCCGAACGCCTTAAATACTGGAAATCGCATAATCAGCCCCTCCGCCATTGGACATGAGTTTAGCGCAAGGCGCGACAAGAGGACAAGTGACTGTTTTAACGCATATTCCTTGAGAAATTGCTTATTGCCGCCTCCTTTTCTGGCGCATAAACTCGTGTCCATGCTTAATCAAACATATCAATCCGCCGTATTTTCCCTCAGCGCTTTTCTAGCGATCGCCTTATGGTTGTTTCTTCCGGCGCTCGCTTATGCCGCCGCGCAAGATACGACGCAGACGGAGCAACCTGAAGTACCGCCATTTGACGTCTACAAAATGGATTTTAGTTTTGAGGGGCTTGATGACCTCTCGGTGTTTGTGTTGAGCCCAAAGGAATTGAACGCAGCGACGGGTCATAAAATTCTTGTTTATTTTGTCGGCGGCGGACAGGAAGCTGAGTTTGCTCAAAGCTCTCTTGGCTCCGAAGTGGCGCGCGAAGCGCTGCGGCGCGGGTATATTTTTGTTTCCCCCGCTGCGCCCTGTTATGACTGCACCTTCGTCGCCAAGGGAGATCAGTATTTCCCGAAACTGTTTGAGATTTTGCGCGAAACTTTCCCGATGGCGGAAGATCGTTTTCACCTGATGGGGTTTTCCAATGGCGGGCGCTCGTCTTTTCATCTGGCGACGCGCCACCCGGAATGGGTCGCCTCCATTACAGCCTATCCAGGATACTTGCGCGGGAACCAGTTTGAGCTTTTGGAAAACTTAAATGAGACATGCGTGGTGATGTATGTGGGCAAACAGGACAGAGGCTTTGCCGAGCGTCACCGCGACCTCGTACGCCGGTTGAAAAAACTGAAACGCCCGGTGCATGAAAAAATCTATATTGGCGAAGGACACAATATTGACCCTTTATGGACGCAAGAAGGCGCTAAGCAATTGATGGATGGGATAGATCAGGGCTGGGGCTGCCCTGAATAATGAGCGATGATTAATCCGGGACGGGCGCCGTCCGGCTTTGAGGTCGCTGTCAATTTCGACTAGATATATCTTTCGTGAAATGAGATTTTTAAGGACTTTTCCATGGGCCGTTTATTATCTTTTCTGGTTGCTCTGATTGCCGTTGCGATCGCTGTCTTGCTTTTTGCACCGGGCATTATCCCTGCAGAAACCTATAAGGGCCGGATTGAAACCGCTGCATCGAACGCCCTTGGCCGCGAGGTAACGATTGGCGACAACCTCTCGTTCCGCATCATTCCTCAGACCGCCTTTCATGTTGAAGATTTATCCATCGCTAATGCGGACGGGTTTGACGGCGAGACTTTGGCGCGCGTTGGCGAGGCGGACATCGGCGTTAAACTCTTCCCGCTCCTTTCCGGCTCGGTTGAAGTTGATCGCTTTGTCCTGACAGAACCCGACATCAATCTGATCCGTTCGCGCGATGGAAAGGTAAACTGGAATCTTGCCTCCACCGACACGGCAGCAGCGCAAGAAGACGCAAGCACAAACGGGAATGGGCGTTCGGTGCGTGAGGTTAGTCTTGGGGATGTGCGCATCGTTGATGGTCGTGCACGCTATGAAGATAAAGTCGCAGGCAAGACCTACACCGCAGATGATATCGATCTGAAAGTCCTCTTGCAAAGTTTGAACGAACCGCTTGAGGCGGACGGCACAATGATGTTTCAGGGCGCACCAACAAAAATTGACATGGTGCTGACCAGCCTTGCCGATGTGATGGCGAACGAACCGACTAATTTAAAACTCGACATGACAATCGGCGAAGCAACGGTAGGCGCAGACCTGACGATTGAAACGGCTGAGGCGCTGCGATATTCGGGCCCGATTGATCTAAACGCGCCTGACTTACCGGCGTTTGCTGCGCTTGTCGGCACCCAACTGGCAGACGCGCCGGGATTTGACCGTCTTGCTCTTGCCGGCGACGTTGAAGGCGGAGCCACCGCCTTGCGGCTTTCAAACGCCAATATCGGGTTTGACGAGATTGACGCTCAAGGCGTCTTGACCCTGGCCTGGAATGGCGCACGCCCAAAAGCTGGCGGTGTTCTGTCTACAGATAAACTTGACCTGCGCCCCTATATGCCACCGCCGGTAGAAGGCGCTGAAGGGTTTCCTGAGTGGTCGACCGTCAATATGGACTTTACGTCCTTGCGCAATATCGATGCGGATTTTGATATTTCGACAAACTCGGTTTTCCTCAATGATCTGGAAATTGGCGAGAGCCGTCTGCTTGTTAAGATTGCAGCAGGCCGGATGACTGCCGACATCCCGGAACTTGCCATGTATGGCGGGCAAGGATCAGGTCGGCTTGTTGTGAA
>BQJH01000116.1 GCA_021604605.1 Hyphococcus sp. | reverse complement strand
CATGTCTTTTTCCGCCATCAATCTGGTACTCCGCACGAAGGTTTAGCCCCCGCTAAATTTCTGTATCACTATAGTCCGCGCGACCGCCAGAGCAAACCTTGTCGCAGAGTTTTTTCCGCTTCGGATCAATATCTGCACTATGAGGTGCGCGGTCAACTAAGTGCCTGAAATTTCTTAGTCAGATCGACTATTGGCTGACGGCGCCGCCAAACCGTGACTGAAGAATGCATCGATGGCTGGTAAATCAAAAAACATGGTCGCTAGTCCAACCAGCCCAACGATAGACGCAGGTAGTAATACTATCCGAGGTATTTCAATTAGAGGCTCCAACGGTTCATACCCGCGAATGTACGCGATATTTAAGGCAATAACGAAAATTGCAAATAGCACGAACAACCATTGTAATATATCCATAACCGACCTCAAACTGCATTAGTTATACGGTGTAAGCCAGGTAAAAGAAATTGTCGCTTTCATGCGCCCGGTTTGGAGGCCTTATTTGGGCCCTGATCTCGGGTCTGCCAAGCGTCAAGCAGCAGCAACCCCACGCCGATATTGATCGCTGCGTCTGCAACATTGAACACCCAGGGAAAACCAAGGCCCGAGAAGTCGAGGAAATCGACCACATAACCGTAAGCAATCCGGTCATAGAGGTTGCCCAAGGCCCCGCCGATGATGAAGGTGACGCCAAGGGCCGCCACTGGCCGGGTCAGACGACCCAGCCAATAAGCCAACCCCATCGCCACGCCGGTTGAAATTACCGAGAGGATAATGCGCGAGGTCAGACCGCCAGAGAGCATCCCGAAACTTGCACCGTAATTTTGCACAAAGGTCAGGTCAAAAATACTGGAAATCTCGATCTGACGCCCTACCCGTTCTGGCAATTTGGCGATGTCAACAATCCAGAATTTGGACAGTTGATCGAGGATCGCGATGACAATAGCGCCACCAATGCCCAGCTGGAATAACCGGTTGGCCCGCGCCTCAGCCCACCAGTCACTCAGTTGTTTCATTAACCCAGGTATCGTCATCGTCGCTCGCCGCCCTAATTCGCATCAACAGCGGAAACAGCGTCAGCGCACCGGCCGCATAAATCCGCATATGATTTCTGCTCACCAACTTCCGGCAGCACCCGCCAGCACCGGCGACATTTTTCACCGTCAGCTTTTGCCGGCGTCACGGCAATGTCAGCCTCTTCTCCTTCGAGGCGGAAAGCGTCAGCCGATGCCGCCCTATCGGTGAGAGACGCATCAGACGTAATGAAAAGTTCCGCCGCATCAAGGCCCGCATAGACCTCACGCAAACCAGCGTCAGCGATATGCACCACTGGCGAGGCTTCAAGGCTTGCGCCAATACGTTTTTCCCGGCGCTCCACTTCCAGCGCGCCGGTCACAACCCGGCGGACCTCGCGCACCTTGCGCCATTTTTCCGCCAACGCTTCATCGCGCCAGTCGGCCGGCGTTTCAGGGAATTGGGTCAAATGGATTGATCCGTCATCGGATGGGTTACGCAAGAGCCACGCTTCTTCCATAGTGAAAACACAGATCGGCGCCAGCCATGCCGTGAGCCGGTCAAACACCAAATCCATCACCGTACGCGCCGCACGGCGGCGGGCGTCATCCGGCCGGTCGCAATAAAGACTGTCCTTGCGGATATCGAGATAGAACGCTGACAGATCCAGCGAGGCAAAGTCGAGGCATTTGCGCCAGACAGCTTTAAAGTCAAACCGCTCATAGCCGTCTCGCACTTCCCCATCGATCACGGATAAGCGATGCAGGATATAGCGCTCCAGCTCGGGCATATCGCCGGGCGCAACGCGCTCCTCATCGGCAAACCCTTCAAGGGCGCCCAACAAATAACGCAGCGTGTTGCGCAGCTTGCGATAGGCGTCGACCGCAGAACCGATGCTCTCTTTGCCAATCCGAAGGTCATCTGAATAATCGGAACTTGCCGTCCAGATGCGCAGGATGTCGGCGCCATATTGCTGAATGATGTCAGCCGGGTCGGTAACATTGCCGATCGACTTCGACATTTTGCGGCCGTTCTCGTCCAGCACAAAGCCGTGGGTCAACACGGCCTTATAAGGCGCGCGGTCGCGTGTGCCGCAGCTTTCCAACAATGATGACTGAAACCAACCACGATGCTGATCAGACCCTTCAAGATAAAGATCAGCCGGTGAACCCAGATCGTCCCGGCCCTCAAGACAGAAGGCATGGGTCGAACCGGAATCAAACCAGACATCGAGAATGTCCTCGACCTTGTCATATTCATTCGAAGAGTAATCGTCGCCGAGAAAGTCCTGCCCCGGCGTGTCAAACCATGCATCGGCGCCGCGCTCTTTAATCGCTGCGATAATGCGCTCGTTCACCGCCGGATCGTTGAGCGGTTCACCTGTATCTTTATGGGCAAATATCGTGATCGGCACACCCCAGGCGCGCTGTCGCGAGACCAGCCAGTCGGGTCGGCCTTCAACCATCGCGCGGATGCGGTTGCGCCCACCGGGCGGTGTAAATGACGTCTCATCGATGGCCTTCAACGCCGTGTCGCGCAAACCGCCTTCGCCCTGCTGGCCCAAGCCGATGAACCATTGTGGCGTGTTGCGGAAGATGACCGGCGCCTTGGAGCGCCATGAATGGGGGTATGAGTGCTTCAACCGCCCGCGCGCCAACAGCTTGCGGTGGGCGATCAACTGTTCGATTACGGCTTTGTTGGCGCCGCCTTCCTTGCCCTTTTTCTTGCCTTCCGTGACCAGCACCTGAAGAGGCTTTTCCTGATGTTTCGGTCCAAAGCCATGGGCTTCATCGGTAAAGGCGCCGAACTCATCCACCGTATGCGGAATTTCTACATCAGTGCCGAAAGCGGACACATAAGCGATATAGTCTTCCTGACCATGGCCGGGCGCGGTGTGGACAAAACCCGTACCCGCTTCATCGGTCACATGATCGCCAGCTAAGAGAAGCACAGGAAAACCGTAGCCATCACCGAGGCCTTTGAGTGGATGATCGCAAGAAACACCATCTAACATACCAGCCGGTATATCAGCCAAGCGTTTCCATTCCGCAATCAGCCCTGCTTCCCGAACGCTTTCAGCAAGCGCGTCGGAGAGGATCAGCTTGTCGCCGGGTTTTGACCACGGTTCGAACTCCGTCTCCTGCATCGCTGTGACTTCGTAAAGCCCATATGACATTTTTGGGCCATAACAGATCGCCCGGTTGCCGGGGATCGTCCATGGGGTGGTCGTCCAGATGACGATGCAGGCGTCATCAAACACTGCTTCCGTAGTGGGCTCTTTGCGAACCGGAAACTTCACCCATACCGTTGTCGATTGGTGGTCGTGATATTCGATTTCCGCTTCGGCCAAAGCAGTCTGTTCAACCGGCGACCACATCACCGGTTTGGAACCGCGATAAACGAGGCCTTTTTCAACGAATTTTAAAAACTCGCCGACAATCGTCGCTTCTGCGTCAAACGCCATGGTCGTGTACGGACTATCCCAGTCCCCCTCGACGCCATACCGCTTGAATTCGTCGCGCTGGATATCAACCCATTTCTTCGCATAGTCGCGGCAAGCCTGACGAAACTCTGAGCTTGGCACTTCGCGCTTGTGTTTACCCTTGGCGGCGAACTCTTTTTCCACCTGCCATTCAATCGGAAGCCCGTGACAATCCCAACCGGGAACATAATTGGCGTCAAAGCCCATCATCTGGCGCGAGCGCACCACAAGATCTTTCAAAACCTTGTTGAAGGCGTGGCCCATATGCAAATGGCCGTTGGCGTAGGGCGGCCCGTCATGAAGAATATATTTTGTATTGCCAGCCGCACTCTCGCGCAGGCGTTTATACATTCCCATTTTCTCCCACCGCGCCAACCATTCTGGCTCACGCTTGGGCAAGCCGGCGCGCATCGGGAAATCAGTCTTCGGCAGGAACAGAGTATCTTTGTAATCGCGGGCGCTCTTGTCGCCATCTTTTTGCGATGCATCGGGCATCGGTCATCTCTTTATTTTGCTGTTATCAGGAGGGTTCAGTCAGGCCCGGTCCCGGTCGCCTTTGTCAAGCTTTAGTTGAAGCTCAACGGCACCCTGGCCGGGCTGATAATTCGAATAGGACCAATGGATATGAAAAGACCGCCTCTCATGGGGCGGTCTTAACAGGATCATCTCGCGAGGTCACGAACGAATTTGGGGGGAATTTCCAGCAGGCGCTAGATAAGCTCCAGCAAGTAGACGCGGGAATCATCCGCCTCGCAGTACATCGCCCGGTTCCAGCTTTCACCGCGGTCATTTTGGGCGGTGACATTGGCGGTCATTTTCCACGCCCGGCCAACTTCTTCAGCTGTTTCAGGCCGCGCCGGGGCGGCGAGAATAAACCCGCGATCAGAAAGGGCCGCCCGCGCATGGGTCATGCAGGTGCGGTAGGCCTGATCATAGGAATAGCGGATCGGCGCCGGACCGCCATCATCCGCACGGGCCTGGTCACCACCAGCGAGGCGGTCATCAAGAGGGTCCGCCTTGGCGTCTTCGTCATAATCATCTTCGGGAAAGATAATCGGGTCGCTGTAGACCGGCTGTGCGCGGCGCGAATATCGATCATAGCGACGCTCATAACGGTCTTCATAAGCCCGATCCCGGGCGCGCTCTTCGGCCAGCTCGTTGATTAGAATGGCGCCGCCGATAATCCCCAGCGCAATCGCCGCGCCTTTTCCTCCACCATGACTGTGATGATGACCGTGACGGCGTGAGCGGTGATGATAGCTGTACGCATCGTAATAACCATTGTCGTAATAGCCGTAGCCGCCGCCATAATAATACCCGCCGCCGGCTTGCGCGCTGGCGTTAAAGCCAAGCATGGCGATGCTGGAAACAGCACAGAAGGCCAGTTTTTTGGAAAATTTCTTTTTTGAGAATTTCGCAATCATAAACACAACCTCATCGATGGCTTAAAACACTGAAGATCAGCTAGCGAAGGCCTTTGCGACGTTAAATCCTAGAATTCTCAGAGATTATGTCGAGAATATGGCGGAAACGCCATCACGCCCCATAAACCGGGCACAATTAAGGGAGCAAAGTTTACGCCAGCAGTCTCTATTTGAGAACGAATTGGGCCGTCTCGCAATCACGGGCGATCTGGGCTTTTAAAGCGTCCAACCCGTCAAATTTCTGTTCATCCCTTATAAAGTCGACAAATTCGACCTCGATGGGCTTGCGGTAGAGGTCGCCTGAAAAATCAAAAAGATGGGTTTCCAGCAAGGGCGCCTCGGACCCAACGGTCGGGCGACGGCCAAAATTCGAGACACTTTTGTAGACCGTGTCGCCAATATGGGTCCTTGTGGCGTAAACGCCTTTGCGCGGCTCAATGATCTCGCCAAGGGAAAAATTCGCCGTTACAAAGCCCAGCGTGCGGCCAAGTTTTTGACCTTCAACCACCACGCCGCGAACCGACCAGGCGCGCCCCAACATTTCTGCAGCAGATTTTACATCACCACCGCGCAACGCTTGCCGAACCGAGCTCGACCCGAATTTCGCGTCTTCGTTCACACTAAGCAAATCAACAAGCTTGACGTTGAGATCAGCTGCAGCGCCGAGCGCTTCTAAGGCCCCGCCGTCGCCTGCCCGTTTCGCTCCGAAGCGAAAGTCAGCACCCGTCACAACACCCGACAGTTCGAGTTTTTCTTTTAAGACGTCACGCACAAATTCTTCCGGCGACAATGACGCCAAGCCAGAATCAAACGGCAATGAAAAAATATGTTTGGCGCCTGCCGCTCTCAACAAATCATCGCGGTGATCAGAACCCGTCAACAAAAAGGGCGGACTATCGGGGGCAAAATATCGCCGCGGATGTGGGTCAAAAACCACAACGCCCAACTCAGCATTGTTTTCCGATGCGAAGGCATCGGTTTTTTCCAAGAGATATCTGTGTCCGCGATGGACGCCGTCAAAATTACCGATAGCGGCATATATTTTCGGATTGCTCACCATTGCAGCCCCTCGACAACGCCAATCGTAGTGAGCCCGGCATCGCGCAACTTTTCTTCCACGGCGGGCACACCGTCCTCAGTCTCATTCACGCCGCGAGCGCCCGCAACCATCAACACATCAATGCCCGCATGATTAGCGCCAAGAATATCCGTATTCAAACCATCCCCGACAGCAAGGATACGAGACTTCTCCACCGCGCGCCCTTTGGCGGCGCTGACCGCCTCAAAGGCGAGCCGGTAAATCGGATCATGGGGCTTGCCGCCATAAATGACCTTACCGCCGAGCCGCTCGTATATTTGCGCCAGGGCGCCGGCGCACCAGATCATCCGCCCGCCCCAATTGACGACAACATCCGGGTTGGCGCAGATCATCTCCAGATTTCGCGCAGCTGCCGCTTGCAGCACATCGTGATAATCTTCCGGTTGCTCATGCTGGTCATCGACAAGGCCGGTGCAGACGATAAAGCCCGCGCCCTCTAGCTCAACAAAGTCGATATCAAGCCCCTCAAAAAGCGGATCATCTTTTTCCGGGCCGATCCGGTAAGCTGGCTTGGGCAGGCGCCGGATAATTTCATTGCGGGTTGCATCGCCTGAGGTCACCACCGCATCATAGGCCGCACGCGGCAGTCCAAGGCGATCAAGCTGTCCCGGGATGATGGACGAAGGGCGCGGCGCGTTGGTCAGGATAATAACCGGCCCGCATTCTTCACGAAACCGAACTAACGCATCGGCAACGCCGTCAAATAACGCGACGCCATTATGAATAACGCCCCAGGCGTCGCAAAGCATCGCATCATAGTTTGATGAGAGAGGGCCAATGCCAGTGATAGTTTGTAAATTGCTCACCCTCCTGCGGATAAGCATGCGCGCGATCTCGGTCAAGAATGCAGGGCGCCAGAATAAACTGGCTGATGCCTCAGGAGGCTTTTGCGAGCGCCACAACCGTCGGTGCGGTGAGATCAGCTGCAGGTTCTGGCGAGCCAAAGAGTGTTCCCTGACCATAATCGATGCCAAGGGCCAAAATTTCCGGCATGTGCGATTCGCGCTCAACTTTCTCCACGATCAAGTCGATATCGTTATCACCCAGTCGGTCCTTGAAATTCTGGATCCGCGACTTTGCTTTTTCATCGCCATGTGCAGCCCCCATGAGTACTGAGCTCGGCGCTTTCACAAACTGGAAATTCTTCTGCTTCAATCCAGCCCAGTCCATATCGAGGCGGCGGATATTGTCGACGGAAAACGCGTATCCACGCTCCGCAATGGCTTCGAGATTTTTCTCAATACGGCCATGCATGATCTCTACGGCGGGGCCTGTAAATTCAAACACCAACCGTGACGCCATGTCAGCATTTGCGTCAAGATAGTCTGCAAAACGGGCAAAGAAGTCTTCGTCATAGATCGTTGCCGGCGATATGTTGCAGAAAATTCTGTGATTCTTGCTTTCAGCGCCAAGATTGCGCAAGGCCTGAACCGAACGCAACAAAATCATATTATCTATGACGCCAATTCTGTTGGCGCGCTCTGCCGCTTCCAGATAATGGACCGGACGCAACACTGAATTATCATCATTGCGCAACCTTGAAAACGCCTCGTAAAAACGCAGCTTGCGCTGGGGCAGACTCACAATCGGCTGCAAGTAAAGATCGATCCGATCATTCTCAATCGCGCCCTTCACCCGGCTGAGCATATCACTATCATCTTTATCAAGATTATCGCTTTCCTCGATTTTTAATCCAGGCTCAGGCTTTTGTTTTTTAGCTTTGTGTTTCTTGGGGTGGAGTGAAATCTTGTTGAGTTGGCGCGATAGAAGTTCGATTTCCTGCTGCGCTCTAGTAAGGGCAAACCCCGCGCGAGCATGAAGGATCAACGACACCACCAAAGCGCTCGCCATCCATATTTCAAATCCGGGACGGAATTTTGATAAAATAATTGCCGCCAGCAAGAATATGCCGTTGAGGCCGGCCATAAAAAGGACGGCTGCACAATATCGAGAACTCCGTTGGCGTAAATGCATGAATTTGCCTTACTTGTTTTACACGCCTTATCCTTTCCGGCGCCCACCGCTGAAAAGTGAGCGCAAATTTAGACAATCATAGTTTAAAAGCGATTAAAGGGCGGCTAGTTGCGGGACACGGAACTTAACAAAAGTTGAATCATTCCAATCATAAAAAACCCGCCTGGCAAAACCAGGCGGGTTTTCTTAGAGGTAAATGTCTTAATTAGACTTGTGTTGGCTCTTAGCGGTTAGAACTGGCTTTCAACCGGATCAATCACAATCTCGACCCGGCGATTTGCCGCTCGGCCAACATCTGTTGAATTGTCCGCCACCGGACGGGTTTCACCAAAGCCAACTGCCTGCAAACGCCCTGGCGCAACACTTTGTGAGGCAAGGTAGTTTGAAACCGACAACGCACGGCGTTGTGACAGTTGCATATTATAGTCATCGGACCCCGTAGAGTCTGCGTGACCATAAACACTCACTGTCGTTTTATTGAACTCATTCAACACAAGCGCCACAGAATTAAGTGTCTCGTAAAACCCTGGCGTAATGTCAGACTGATTGACGCCAAACGTAATATCGGACGGCATATTAAGATAAATGTTATCGCCGTCACGAGTTACAGAGACG
>BQJH01000115.1 GCA_021604605.1 Hyphococcus sp. | reverse complement strand
CTGCAGGCAGAGCGGCGAGTATCCAACGTTTCATAACGAATTCTTTCCTGATGATTTTCCCCAAGAAGGTCGGCGCAGTTGTGACCCTCAAATGTTGTCTTATCGCGCTCAGAAATGAGGTCAAATCAACTCCTTTGGCTTGGAATTAGTTGACCGCTTGGTCGGTTAATTCTATAAGGCTTTTACCGACGTGAAAACCGGCGTGTAATGACTCGCGCGCAATTGGAGGATTTTGATGTACGCACAGGAAGTCAAATCAACCGGCAAAGGGATTAAATCTCTAGATGAGATGGAACCGGATGAGCGCGCCTTTCAGGAAAAAATCGACGCGAATATCAAGATCGAGCCGAAAGACTGGATGCCGGAAGGGTATCGCAAAAACCTGATCCGCCAGATCTCGCAACATGCTCATTCAGAAATTGTTGGCCAACTCCCGGAAGGCAACTGGATCACGCGGGCGCCAAGTCTGGATCGGAAAGCGATCCTGCTGGCAAAAGTGCAGGATGAGGCAGGACACGGGCTTTATCTTTATTGTGCAGCGGAGACGCTCGGCGTCTCGCGCGATCAGATGACGGAGCAATTGCTCGCTGGCAAAGCAAAGTATTCTTCGATCTTCAATTATCCAACGCTCACCTGGGCGGATATTGGCGCCATTGGCTGGTTGGTCGACGGTGCGGCGATCATGAACCAGGTGCCGATCCAGCGTTGTTCTTTTGGACCTTATTCGCGCGCAATGATCCGTGTCTGTAAGGAAGAGAGTTTTCATCAGCGTCAGGGCTATGACATCATGATGAAGCTTGCGGCTGGCACGGATGAGCAAAAAGAAATGGCGCAAGATGCGCTGAACCGTTGGTGGTGGCCGTCCTTGATGATGTTTGGTCCGCCAGATGCTGAGTCTGTGCACTCCGCCCAATCCATGGCGTGGAAAATCAAAATGAATACCAATGATGAGTTGCGCCAGAAGTTTGTCGATCAGACTGTGCCGCAAGCGGAATATCTTGGGCTGAAGGTTCCTGATGATGATCTGAAATGGAACGATGAAAAAGACGGTTATGATTTCGGTGAAATTGACTGGGCCGAGTTTTACGAGATCCTGAAAGGCAATGGTCCTTGCAATAAGGAGCGTATTGGCGCGCGGCAAAAAGCCTGGACCGATGGAGAATGGTTTCGCGAAGGCCTGATGGCGCATGCGAAGAAACGCGAAGCCCGCAAAGTTGCGGCGGAATAGGAGCAATCAATGTCAAACGAATGGCCGCTTTGGGAAGTCTTTATCCGTGGACAACATGGGCTATCTCACCGCCATGTAGGCAGCCTTCATGCACCGGATGCGGAAATGGCGATCAACAATGCGCGTGATGTTTACACCCGGCGCAATGAAGGCGTCTCGATCTGGGTGACGAAAGCAACGGATATTACGGCTTCAGCGCCCGGCGAAAAGGGGCCGCTCTTTGAGCCCTCTAATTCAAAAGTTTATCGCCACCCAACCTTCTTTGATATTCCAAAAGAAGTGGGGCAGATGTGACCGCCTCCAATCCGCTGTTCGAATTTACTCTACATATGGGTGATAACGCGCTCATTCTTGGGCAGCGTGTCTCCGCCTGGTGTGGGCATGCGCCGATTTTGGAAGAAGATATCGCGCTGGCGAATACAGGTCTCGACCTCATTGGTCAGACGAAGCTTTGGCTATCCTATGCGGCGGAAATTGAGAACAAAGACCGTGACGCAGATGATTTGGCGTTCAGGCGGGATGGAAGAGATTTCAGAAATTGCCTTCTGGTTGAACAGCCCAATGGTGATTACGCTCAGACCATGATGCGTCAGTTTTTGTTTGACGCCTGGCATCACCCAATGCTGGCCGCGCTGACAAATTCATCGAATAAGCGCGTTGCCGAGATCGCTGAAAAGTCAGAGAAGGAAGCTGCGTATCATCTAGAACGGTCAACAGATCTGCTGATCCGACTTGGCGATGGCAGTCAGGAAAGTCATGACCGCATGCAAACAGCGCTGGACGACCTGTGGCGGTTTACTGGCGAGTTAACCAGTGCGGGTGACGTTGAGACATCTTTAGGGAAAGAGAATGTTATCCCAGACGGGTCTGCAATCAGCGATCAATATGCGTCTTATATACAAACGGCTTTGCGCGAAGCGACGCTGACCATTCCCGAAGGCGTTGGTATGCGTCAGGGCGGAAAAAAGGGAATTCATACAGAAGACTTCGGATACCTTCTTGCGGAGATGCAGTCTCTTCCGCGCGCATACCCTGACGCTGCATGGTGATCTGATGTCACTGGCGGCGGCAAAACCTTCGATCGACGATATTTGGCGATGGCTCAACGATGTACCGGATCCTGAAATTCCTGTCGTCTCGGTGGTTGATCTCGGTATTGTTCGGGAAGCCCGGTGGCAAGATGATGCGTTACTGGTCACGGTGACGCCTACCTATTCAGGCTGTCCGGCCACGGCGGTTATTTCTTTTGAAATTGAAGAAGCGTTGCGCCGCCAAGGCATTGAGAAAATCAAGATCGAGACCCAGCTTTCGCCCGCCTGGACCACGAAATGGATCAGCGCTGCTGGCCGCGAAAAACTAAAAGCCTACGGTATTGCTCCGCCAGTTGACGGCGCTTCGTGTGCAGGCGCATTGAAACTACCATCTTCAGTAAACGTCACATGCCCGCATTGCGGCGCTGTTGATACGGAGTGTGTCAGCCAGTTTGGCTCCACGCCATGCAAGGCGCATTACCGATGCAAGACCTGCCTCGAACCGTTTGATTATTTCAAAAGCTTTTAACCACAAAGACCCGGATTTTTATTTATGGCGCAGTTTCATCCTCTTCGCGTGAGCGACATTCGCCGCGAAACGCGTGATTCAGTTGTTGTTACTTTGGAACCAGCCGCTGATGCAGCTGATGATTTTAAATTTACCCAAGGCCAATATCTGACCTTTCGCCGTAATTTTGACGGGGAAGAATTGCGCCGGTCTTATTCGGTCTGCTCTGGCGTCAATGACGGAACCTTGCGCGTTGGCATTAAAAAAGTAGATGGCGGTTGGTTTTCTTCATTTGCGAATGACGAGTTGAAAATTGGCGATACGCTGGAAGCCATGAAGCCGATGGGGAATTTCCATAGTCCCCTAAAACCGGATGAAGCGCGACACTATCTTGGCTTTGCCGGCGGCAGCGGGATTACGCCTCTGGTCAGTATCATCAAGACAGTCTTGGATGCTGAACCGAAGTCGACCTTTACACTAGTGTACGGCAACCGGTCGGCCAATTCGATCATGTTCCGCGAAGAGCTTGAGGACTTAAAAAACACCAATATGGGCCGGCTCAACATCATCCATATGTTGGAGACCGAAGCCGATATTGATCTTTTTTCTGGCATCTTAACCCGTGAAAAATGTGATGAACTTTTTGGCTCATGGGTCAACGTCAAAGGCGCTGACCTGGCTTTCATATGCGGGCCTGAACCGATGATGTTGAGCATCGCTGATGCGCTAAAAGCCCATGGTATGGACGAAGCGGCAATCAAGTTCGAGCTGTTTGCCTCGGCGCAGCCAGGGAAGGCAAAAAAACGCGCCGCCCCTGTTGATGGCGCTAACGCGGGCGCATCATGCAAGGCGACGATCATCCTCGACGGTGTGCGCCGGGAAGTTGAGATGGATAAGCGCGGCCAGTCAGTTCTTGATGCGGCCCTTGGCGCCAGTCTTGATGCGCCCTTTGCGTGCAAAGCTGGTGTCTGTTCCACATGCCGGGCGAAAGTTATTGAAGGCGAGAGCGAGATGGAAGCCAATTACGCGCTGGAAGATTACGAGGTCGAACGTGGGTATGTTCTGACCTGCCAGTGTTATCCATTAAGCGACAAGATCGTCATAGATTACGATCAATAGGAATAGCAAATATGTCCGATGAGAACGATATCATGGGCTACCTTGAAAAAGGCGGCAAGCTCACAGCGCCGGACAACGCACCGCCGCGTTATCGGGCAGAATTGTTGCGCATCATGGCGAGCTTTGTTGATTCTGAACTGGCGGGGGCCGCCGGGTTTGCTGACATCATTAATCAGGGCCCGGGCATTACGGAGCGGATCGCCGCATCGCGCATCGTGCTTGAAAAATTTGACCATGGCGAACGTGTTTTAAAAATTATGGGTGACTTTGGCGCCAACACATCGCGCTACCAATCAGTGCATCCATGGAATGCACGCGTTAAGCGAAGTGACGATCTTGGTTCCAAACGGCGTGAGGGGGATATGCGCCTGAATGTTCTGCATTACCCGATTGAAGGGTGGGCAGACGCTGTTGTGATGAATGTTTTGATGGGGCATGCAACGCTAATTCAGTTGAAAGAGTTATCACGCGGGTCTTATCAGCCGCTGGCGGAAGTGTTTCAGGAAATATTACCGCGAGAACGCCGCCACTGCGAACTGGGAGAAGACGGGCTTGCGCAATTGGCAAGTGAGGGCGCTAAAGAAAATATAGCAGAATGTGTCAAATATTGGCGTCCGCGTGTCGCCGCAAGTTTTGGTGACGCCTCATCGCCGAGATTTGAAATGTTGCGAAAGTTTGGGTTACGCCACACCAAAAACGACGCCTTGCAAAATGAGTGGAGTGCTGAAATAGACAAGGCGTTAAGCAACGCACTCGGCTGAATGCATTTGAGGGATAATGTTTGGTAACGACACGAAAGTCGCTGTTTGCGGCGCGGGCGCTATGGGCGCGGGGATCGCACAAGTGGCGGCGCAAGCGGGACACACTGTTATTGTCCTCGATCAGAATGATAAGGCATTGGCGAGAGGCAAAGCAACAGTCGCCAAAGGCGCGGCCGCACTTTTAAAGCGCAACAAGATCACTGAAGACGAAGCCGCTGCCTTAGAAGCGCGCGTTGAGTGGGTGCTTGATGTTGACGCATTGAAAGATGCTGATCTTGTTATCGAAGCTATTGTTGAGAACGCTGACATCAAACAGTCATTGTTTGAAAAGATTGAAGCGATTAATCCGAATGCAGTGATAGCGACGAACACATCGTCCTTATCGGTCACCAGTCTTGGCGCCAGGCTAATGCGTCCCTCACGATTTTTGGGGCTGCATTTTTTCAACCCAGCGCCGATCATGAAACTGGTTGAGGTCGTTTCCGGCGCTGACACAGACAAGGAGCTTGCTTCATCTGCGCTCTCTTTAATGGAAAGCTGGGGCAAGGTTGCGGTTAACGCGAGGGACGTGCCAGGCTTTATCGTCAACCGTGTGGCGCGACCCTATTACAGCGAAGGGTGGCGCGCTTATGAAGAAGGCGCTGCCGACGCGGCGACCATAGATTTTCTCTTTCGAGACCTCGCGGGATTTCGCATGGGGCCGTTAGAGCTTGGCGATTTTATTGGCCACGACATTAATTTTGAAGCCGCTCGCTCCATCTATGAGGCTTATCATGGACGCACGCGATTCATTCCTTCTCTGGCGCAACGACAACTGGTTGAAGCTGGCAGGCTAGGGCGAAAATCCGGGCGCGGCGTCTATGATTACAGTGAAGGGGCGGAAAAACCGGAACCGAATTTCTTGGAAAGCGCTTTTAAAGAAGCGGGACAAATTACCCTGTCGACCTTTGCACCCGCCTTGAAGCAACTTCTTGACCATAACAATGTTGACTATACCATTGATGATGAAGTGCAGCCTGATTGCTTAATGATTGATGGTGTGCAGATCAGTTTTACAGATGGCTTTTCTGCCGGAGAGGAAAGCGATGTTTCTGACTGCCCGGTGGCATTACTCGATTGGATGAGAGACCCGAATGCGGCAACAAGCATAGCATTTTCTGCATCTTGTGAGGGCGCGCGAGAAGCTGTTTTGAAGCTTGCTGCGCTATGTAAAAAACAGGCAGTGCAGTTAACGGACAGGCCTGGTTTGGTAGTCTTCAGAACGGTGTGCCAATTAGCAAACTGTGCTGCTGATGCCGTAAGAGATCAGGTTGCTGACGCAGACGCCATCGACAAGGCGATGATTAACGGCGTGAACTACCCGTTCGGGCCCTTCAATTGCGCCAGGGAAATTGGCTTCAGTCGCGTCGTGCATGGGTTAGGGTCAATTGCCAGTGAAACCGGGGAAGACATGTATCGACCCAACGAGATTATGTTGAGATTCGCGCGGAGTGATGATTGATGTCAAATGCAAGTTCAACTCTGCTGCTTGAGGAAGCGCCATCATCGGGTGTGAAGCTTCTTCAATTGAACCGGCCGGAAAAACGCAATGCACTGGCGACACCGCTTTTGTCGGCCCTTGCTGATGCTTTGGAGGCGGGGGATGTGGACGACACAATCCGTGCGATGGTTATCACCGGCGGTGAAAAGATTTTTGCAGCGGGTGCAGACATTAATGAAATGGCGCCAAAGCAGGCGCCGGAAGGATTGTCTGATGTCCGGCCATCCATGTGGAAGCGCATTCGCGCGACGCGGAAGCCGGTTGTCGCTGCGGTTGAGGGCTGGTGTCTTGGTGCGGGCAATGAGCTGTTGTTGTGCTGCGATATTGCAGTGGCTTCGAAAGAAGCAAAATTTGGCCAACCGGAAACTAACCTTGGTATTATTCCGGGTGCCGGTGGCGGGGCGACACTGGCGCGCCTTGTCGGTCGCGCTCGCGCGATGCAAATGGTGCTGACCGGCAAGCCGATTACGGCAGAAGAGGCTGTTTCCTACGGTCTTGTTGCTGAACTTACAGATCCCGGCAAAGCAACCGAACGAGCCGTGGAACTTGCAACTGACATTGCCTCGCGGGCGCCATTGGCCATGCAGCAAGCGAAAGCGGTCGTGAATGCTGCGTTTGACATGCCCCACGAAGCGCATCTTGCATTTGAGCGTCAGGCATTTTCTTTGTTGTTTTCTACCGAAGACAAGAAAGAAGGCGTTGCCGCATTTCAGGAAAAGCGAAAGCCTGAATGGAAAGGCAAGTGATTAGCCATTGACGACACTGTTCACGGCATCAACGAGGTGCTGAACATTGTGCTCGTTAACGCCGCACATATTGATGCGCCCGCCGCCGACAGCATAGACCCCATGATCCTCTCGGAGCGCAGCAACTTGGGCGTCACTCATTGGCAGAAGTGAGAACATACCGTTTTGCTGTCCGATGTGAGCGAAATAGTTTCCGTGCCCTGCCTTTGCGGCTGTCTCAACAAGAAGCTTTCTGTTGCTTCGAACGGTCGCTGTCATCTCGGCTAACTCGTCACGCCAAAGTTTTGTGAGTTCAGGCGAATGCAAAATTTCAGACACAATAGCGCCGCCATGAGCCGGCGGCATTGAATAATTACTGCGGGCAATATTCATGATGTGGGTTTTTACAGCACTGGCGCGTTCAGCATTTTCACCCACATAGATAATCCCGCCAGTACGTTCCTTATAAAGCCCGAAGTTCTTTGAGCATGAATAGGTAATCAGCACTTCCGGCAGGCGTTCACTCATAGCGCGAATGATATAAGCATCGGTCTCCAGGTCATGGGCAAAGCCATGATAGGCCGTATCAATCAGGGGCAGAAACCCGCGCTCTTGTGCGACGTCAATAATGATGTCGATCTGTTCCGGCGTTAAGTCTGCGCCGGTTGGGTTATGGCAAGGTCCATGGAGCAGCAGCGCATCTTTGGGGCCAAGCTTTTTGACGGCGCTTACAAAACTATCAAATGCAATCGCTGAATTTTCCGCCTCATAATAGGGAACCATATTAATGGTGAGGCCGGCTGCGGAAAGAAGTGGTTTATGATTTGGCCAAGTCGGTGTGCCGATGGTGATGGATGCCGCGCCTGTATGGTTTAGCAACTCACCGGCAAGTCGAAGTGCGCCGCATCCGCCGGGGGTCTGCACAGCGGTGCAACGCCCTCTACCCAAAACATCGCTATCTCCGAAAAGAAGTTTGAGCATAGCTTCACCGAAACCAGGTGCGCCTTGAGGCGGCGTATAGGATTTGGTCGCTTCTTTACTGATGATCGTATTTTGCGCCTCAGCGACAGCTTTCATCACCGGGGTGACGCCGTCTATGGTTTTATAAACACCGACGCCTAAATCGATTTTATTCTGTCGAGGGTCTTCTGCAAAAATCTTGGTGATGCCAAGAATGGGATCAGCAGGAAGCGCTTCTAAGTTCGCAAACATAGGAAACCTTTATCGATGGCTGGCTGGGTTTATTTCAACTCAAGCTTGGTCGTGAATTTGTGCTCTCGCAATACAATATTGGAAGAGGCTGAGGCAACACTAGGGTGGGACAATATTTTGTCCATCAGTAAAACTTCATAAGCTTTAATGTCGCGTACGCGGACATTCAAAATGTAATCATTTGGCCCCGTAATAGAAAAACACTGCATAATTTCCGGTGTTGTATCGACGAGCTTTTCAAATGAGGTTCTGTGTTTGTTGTCGTGAGAGGCAATGTTGACATAGACAAAGGCGCAAACCGTATGGCCGGTTTCCTCCGGGTTTAAGATGGTGACCCGTTCGCGGATAACTTTGTTGGCTTCAAGCTCTTTCAGCCGACGCCAAAGGGTTGTTTGAGAAACCCCTGCGGCGCTGGCGATTTGTTCCAGTGTTGCAGTGGCGTCATTTTGAATGACATCCAGAATATCAATATGTGATTTTGTTAGTTCCATAATGCCCGTA
>BQJH01000114.1 GCA_021604605.1 Hyphococcus sp. | reverse complement strand
CTGCGCCAGAGGACATAACAATAAACACGGTTGGCGCAAAAAGGGTTAGCGCTTCAAACCCATTATTGCGCGCACGCTCCATGCGACCGGCAAGACCTGCGCGATAATCAGGTTGCGAACCTCTGGAACCCAGCAACCAACCGACGCCTGTTTTTTGCCCGATGAACGCTGTCGCAACCAAGCCAAAAATCATTTGTAATAAGACAAGCACTGTCAGCGCCGTTACTTCAGATGTCATACGAAATTCCTCCCTCTAGATAAGAATTACGCAACTTACATACTGATGATGGGCTTGTGTCGGGCGAAAATGCAAATCATCACACTCATCGGCGAATATAGCATGGGCCATAGATTTTACCTGAGATACAGGTAAACTCTCCATCTATAAAGAAAATGAGGGGCGCTATGGACCGGAAATTGATAAACCGCCAGACACTAATCAACAGAAGAACGATGTTCGTTGCAACAACTGCGACGCTTGCTGTCGGCTGCACGACGGCGGAGCAGGAACAAATCCTAGGCGCCGTGCTTGGACAGGCTGGCGGCGGCGCCGGCAGCGTAGGTGGTTTATCGCAAGCTGACGCAGCGGCTGGTATTCGCGCAGCCCTAAATAATGGGATCTCAAGCGCGGTAAGCACGGTTGGTCGCCGCGGCGGATATCTAGGCGATCCGAGAATTCGCATCCCCTTGCCGGGCTTTTTACAAAGAACGCAGACGACCCTCTCCCGGTTCGGTCTTTCCGGCGCCCTTGATAACCTTGAAACACAACTAAACAGAGGCGCCGAAGCCGCCGCCCCTGTCGCAAAGAATATTTTTCTCGACGCCATCAGGGGCCTGACCATACGCGACGCCATCGGGATTGTCCGTGGGCCATCCAATGCAGCAACGCAATATCTGCAGCGCACCACAACACCAAGACTGACAGGATTGTTTCGGCCCGTCATGGTAACAGCATTAGAGCGCGCTGGCGCTATGCGGACCTATGACAATCTTGTTGCGCAACTCAACAATGTCCCCCTCGCCCCACAATATGGCGCCGACGCCAAAAACGATCTGATTGATCACGGTGTCGATAAAGGCCTCGACGGCCTCTTTCATTACATCGGCAAGGAAGAAGCGGCGATCCGGTCCAACCCAGCCAAACGCACCTCGGAAATATTACGGCGAGTGTTTGGATAAGGATTAAGCCGCCGCTTTTCTTTTATCGGCTTGAGTTACCAGCGCGCGATAATCTTTTAAGTCGCCAGCGTAAGGTTCTGCGCGGCCGTCCTTGACGAGCCATAGGCGGTCCGCTGTCGCCTCGGCCAGAAACACATCGTGCGTGATGAGCAAGACGGCGCCCTTGAAATCGTTCAGAGCATAGATCAACGCTTCGCGACTATCGATATCAAGGTGCGAAGTCGGCTCGTCGAGGATCAGAATATGCGGCTTGTCCATGGACATCAGTCCTAGGAGCAAACGCACCTTCTCTCCGCCGGAAAGCTTTTCAACATTCGTATCAACTTTCTCGCTGGAAAATCCCATCTGCGCGGCTACCCCGCGTTGCTTGCCAACCGGTGTATCTTTCGGCAGCGCTCTGCGCACATGGTCCAGCACCGTATCGCCAAGCGTCAACTCGTCGAGCTGGTCCTGAGAAAAATACCCCACCCGAATTGATCGCGGCGCAATGCACTCGCCCGCCATCAAGGGTAAACGATTGGCAATCGATTTAACCAGCGTCGTTTTACCCTGCCCATTGGGGCCGACAATCGCGATCCGATCATCCGGGTCTACACGCAGATCAACGCCATCAAGAATTTTGGCGCCCTCGCCATAACCAAGATCAGCCTCTTGCAGTCGTAACATCGGCGGCGACAGCTGGTCTTTTGGGGCCGGGAAATTAAACGGCGTTGTGCGTTCCGCCAGCGGGATAGAAATATCCTGCATCTTTTCCAGCATTTTAACGCGGGACTGCGCCTGACGCGCCTTGGAGGCTTTCGCACGGAAACGATCAACAAAGGCTTGCAGATGCGCCTTATCCGCATCCTGTTTGGCCCGTTGGCTTTCTAGTTGCGCCAGTTTCGCAGCGCGTAGTTTCAACCACGCATCATACCCGCCAGGGCTGATGGAAAGCTGCTTGTGCTCCAGCGCCATCGTATGCGTGACGCAGCGGTTTAACAATTCGCGGTCATGCGACACGATCAACACCGTATGCGGATATTTTTTCAAATAACCTTCAAGCCAGGCGGCGCCCTCGAGGTCGAGATAGTTTGTCGGTTCGTCGAGCAGTAACAAATCCGGCTGCGAAAACAGAACACCGGCGAGCGCCGCACGCATCCGCCAGCCGCCGGAAAATTCTTTCGTCGCGCGGGAAAGATCATCATTGGAAAACCCCAGACCGGTTAAGACTTCCGCCGCGCGCGCTTCCGCCGTCCACGCGTCTATATCGATTAGCCTTGTATGGATGTCGGCAATGCGCATCGGGTCCGTTTCAGTATCGGCGTCCACCATCAGCCTGTGGCGCTCTTCATCAGCGGCCAGCACCACGTCGAGGATCGTTTCATCCGTCGCCGCGACCTCCTGCGCCACCCAGCCAAGCTTTGCCTTCGCGCGCATCCGAATGGATGCGTCGGCGATCGGGTTCGCCACGGCTTCGCGGATCAGCTTGAGCAGGGTCGATTTGCCCGTGCCATTACGCCCGACAAGACCAACTTTCCAGCCGTCAGAAATCTGCGCCGACGCGCCTTCAAAAAGCGGGCGCGCTTCAACGCGATAATCAAGGTTCGATATATTCAACATAGCGGCGGGATGTAACGAAGCCCGGTACGATTACAAGGGCACAGTCCTTATTCAATTATTTGCTAATCATTATTAATTGCATATAATCATGTTATGACTGACTTTTCGATCATTGTTGAAGGCATTATGGGCGCGGCCTGCGCGATCATTGGCCTGTCCCACATTGTCCGACCTGACGCCTGGCGGAAGTTCTTTCTCGTCATGGCCGATAAAGGCGAAGCAGGCGCCATTGAAAACGGGATGCTGACGCTACCGCCCGCCTTGCTCATTGTTTTCGGCCACAATGTCTGGAGTGGCCCGGCGCTCTTGCTGACCCTTTATGGTTACGCACTTCTCGTTAAAGCCGCGTACATCTTCCTGTTTCCCGCACGCAGTTTGGCGTCGATTGAATTAGCGGACAAATGGCAAAAGAGCATTTACGCCGCCGGCGGGATGTTGTTGATGATTGCCGCCGCCAGCTTTTATGCCTTCAGCTTAAATGTTGCCTAGAAGAAGCGGTCAGTTGAAATTTAGTTCAACACTCTGGAAGCCGGTAGATTATTAAACTGTTCCTCAGAATGCTGAATAATGACACGTGCGTTCGTTTCGGCGGCTAAAGTTTCAAACGCATCCATCGAGGCAAGAGTTTTCGTCTCATCAACATTAAAGATAGGGACAAGACGTTGTTCTCTGGACTCCTTCAATACATAAAGATCACCAGATAGAAGCACAGGCCCCGTCTCTGGCAACGCAACAAAAAGCGATGTGTGCCCCGGCGTATGTCCCGGTGTTGGCTTGATGACGACTGCCCCATCGCCAAAAACATCATACTCGCCATCAAACTCAATCATTTCCGATGCTTCTATTGGCGCGATCAATGCGTAACTGTCCTTGTGCGCCCGGACTTCATCCCTGAACATATAATCGCGCTCAACTTTATCGATCAGAAAGGTTGAGCCTGCGAACAAGGCGACATTGCCAGCATGGTCAGGGTGAGAATGAGAAACCGCAACGAACTCAATATCTGCTGGCGCGACGCCTATCTTTTCTAACTGGCTGGCAAGGGTGACCGGAACAGACGCAACAATAGTCGGCCCCATAGCGACGCCATTTTCTTGCGCGTTAAACGCATCTGGCAGACCCGTATCCCAAATGAAATCACCTTGCGGGTGACGGATCAGATAGCACGTCACAACAACATCGACTAAGCCGCCCTGCTCAAGCTCGCCATTGCTGGCAAAGCTCGATTTATCGAGCCCCTCATAGCGTCCGCATTCAAAGACATGCATTTTCAGCTTATCAACCGATGATACATCTTTGGCGTCATCGCCTGATGAACACGCGCTCATTGCCAACATAAACGACAATAGGACGAAGCAACTTAGTTTACGAACAAGAAATCTCACGATCAGCTTCAGTTCCACACTCTGCCTTCTGGCATGGCTTCGAGATGTTCCATCGAGTGTTGAATAATGACTTCTGCGCCGGTCTCGATGGCCAGCGCTTCAAAGGCATCCATAGACTCAAGTGTTTGCTCCTTATCCGTATTGAAGGTCGGGACAATCCGTTCTTCACGCGCCCGAAGCAGGTGATACATATCGCCGGAAAGAAGAACCGGCCCGCTCTCAGGCAAGTTTACGAGAAGCGACGTGTGCCCCGGCGTGTGGCCCGGCATCGCCTTGATGATCACGGAACCATCGCCGAAAACATCATAGTCACCGTCAAACTCAATCGTCTGCGCATTTTCCAACGGCGCCACAAGGCCGAATGTTTCCGCCGCCCGCGCGTCATCACTAAACATGTGATCGCGCTCATCCTTATCAACAAGAAAAGTCGAACCGGCGAACATCACTGCATTGCCGACATGGTCAAAATGCGAATGAGAAATAGAGAAGAGTTCGATATCGCTTGGCTTTAACCCGATCGCTTCAAGCTGACTGGTCAGTGTTACAGGCACAGAAATATGGAACGGCCCGTTGGTCACACCGTCTGCATCTTCATGGATCGAATCCGGCAGCCCGGAATCCCACATCAAATCACCTTTGGGATGGCGGATCAGAAAACACATATCCGCCGCGCTGTGTTCCGCGCCTTCAGCATATTCCCCGTCGCTGGAAAAAATTGACAGGTCGAGCATATCAATCCGACCGCAATCAAATGCGTACATGGTAAGCTTTTCAGCCGCCGGGGCGCCAGCACTGACTTCTTCATTCGAGGAAACCGGCGCTGTCGTTTCTTCCCCCTCACCCTTTTCAGATGAACAGGCGCTGATGGCAAAAACCGATGAACACAAAGCAGCGATAAGATAATTCTTCATGACTGACCCTTCTGAGATCGAAAACTGAGACCGCCTAATACAGGATAGAACTGATGAGGTGAACCTAAAAAAAGGGTGCATCTGATGCCGCCCCACCTCCGCCCTCCGAGGGCTTTCCTCGGGGAAGACGGAGGGCGGTCTGAAGCCCCCTCCCCTAATCCGTCGTCATCCCGGATGCGGTGCAATATGAAATATTGCTTCGCTGATCCGGGATCGCGATCATTAATTTCATACAGATCCCGTGTTAGCGCTGCAGCGTTACACGCCGTAACGCACACGGGATGACGAACAGCTCCAACATCAAAATATGCACATAATAAATTCACCCTCCAGTTGAATTCGTCATCGACAAAATTCAACCCAGAGAGGGTAATCTTCAATATTTCCCAGTGTTGGTGGATAGATATCCTCCCCCCACTGAGCCGGCCTTATACTGCACGGACAGTTGAGAAGCGTTTAGCGGCAAAGCGTAATTGCCTATCCGCTAAAAGCAAAACGCAAAGAGCTTGATATGTTAAACACACAAGAAAGCACGGACCTGTTTTGCTTATCGCAAAACGTTGACTATCAGGCCGCGCTTAAAGACCGCCGCACCGCAAGCTCCAGCGCTTCCAGAAAACGAGAACGATCTTTCTTGGAGAAAGACGGCCCAGCGCCGGAAATAGCGCCCGTCTCACGCAGCTCGCGCGAGAGGTCACGCATCGCCATTCCCATGCCGATATTGTCTTCCGTAAATGGCTTGCCGGTCGAGCCGATCACCTGGGCGCCCGCCTTGAGGCATCGCTCCGCCAACGGAATATCACCGGTGATGGCGACATCGCCCTCGCCCACATGCTCGGCGATCCAGTCGTCGGCCACATCGGGGCCCGCCTCGACGATCACCCGGCGGACATCAATTCCCACTGGCAGGCGCATGCGCGCATTGGAGACAAAATGCACCGTCAACCCATGGCGATCCGCCACGCGCACGATCTCGTCCTTCACGGGACAGGCGTCTGCATCTACAAAAATTTCTGGCTTTTTCATTCTGGCACAATCACGTTACACTCACACCGAGTGGGCGTTATCAGAGCCTGCTCTAAAAGTCAGCAGTAACGAGAAAAGAGACCGCTAGACGCTATTGTGTTGAGCATTCATGCACATCAGGCTTTAAGATAACAAGGCTGGAAACTATGCCGGATATGAAGAATAATTTTGAGCCCCCTTATATTCTCGCCATTGACCAGGGCACGACATCATCGCGCGCGATCGTTTTTGATCGCGCCGGCCGGGTCGTATCAAATGCGCAAAAGGAATTTGAGCAGCACTACCCGGCTGACGGCTGGGTAGAACATGACCCGGAAGAAATCTGGCGCACGAGCCGCGACATTGCCCGCGAGGCCTTTCAGGCGGCCGAAAAAACAGGCGGAGAAGTTGTCGCCATCGGCATCACTAACCAGCGCGAAACAACTATCGTATGGGACCGCCAGACAGGAGAACCTATTTACAACGCCATCGTCTGGCAGGACCGGCGAACGGCTGAGACCTGCGCGGCGCTAAAAGAAGACGGACTGGCCGCTCACGTGACAGCGCGTACGGGGCTGGTTCTCGATCCCTATTTTTCAGCGACCAAACTCGCCTGGATTTTGGATCACGTAGACGGCGCAAGGGCCCGCGCCGACAAGGGAGAGCTGGCCTTCGGCACCGTTGACAGTTTCTTGATTTCGCGCCTCACCGGCGGGCGGGTTCACGCGACCGACGCCACAAATGCGAGCCGCACCAGTCTTTATAATATCCACACAAACGAATGGGACGATGCGCTGCTGGACGCCTTTAAGGCGCCGCGCGCTTGCCTGCCGGAAGTGCTGGATAGCGCCGCCCATTACGGGGAAACCGACCCGGAGCTCTTTGGTCGCGCGATCCCAATTTGCGGCGTTGCCGGCGATCAACAAGCCGCCGCCTTCGGCCAAGCCTGTTTTGAGACCGGCGACATTAAAAGCACCTATGGCACAGGATGTTTTGTGCTTGTCCACACAGGCGAAACGGCTGTCACATCCGACAACAAATTGCTGACAACCATCGCTTATCGCCTGAATGGAAAGACCCATTATGCGCTGGAAGGGTCAATCTTTATTGCGGGCGCGGCCGTCCAATGGTTGCGCGATGAATTGGGCATCATCAAAGACGCGAGCGAGACAGCGGCGTTAGCGGAGTCCATTGAAACGAATAACGGGGTTTATCTCGTCCCGGCGTTCACTGGTCTTGGGGCGCCGCATTGGGCGCCGGATGCGCGGGGCGCGATCTATGGTCTGACCCGCGGCGCAGGACGGGCGGAACTAGCGCGCGCGGCATTGGAAGCAGTGGTCTATCAAACCTCTGATTTAATGGACGCCATCGCCAAAGACGGGGTTACTGCAAAAACCCTCCGGGTGGATGGCGGCATGGTCGCTAATGACTGGGTCATGCAGTTTCTTTCCGATATACTTGCCCTCCCCGTAGAACGGCCAAAAGTTTTGGAAACAACGGCCCTCGGCGCCGCTTACCTCGCCGGACTGCAGGCCGGGATTTATCAAAGCACCGAGGAAGTCGCTGACGCCTGGCGGCTTGATGCGCGCTTCCAATCCGCCATGGACGGGACCCAAAGACGCAAAAACCTTGATGGCTGGCGCGAAGCCATCCGAAAAACCTTAGGATAAACAAACCTCAAGGATCATTTTATTCTTTTTTGAAAATATTTGTGCGACGCAACAATATTTGGGTGAGCATTCTAATTTTCCTCCCTATCTTGATGACACAAGACAAGGAATTGGGCTGATCGAGGTCAAAACGAACCTGCGGGAAAGCCCCTTAATAGGAAAGGAGCCATTCAAATGGCGAAAGAAACACAAACAGAAGATCAGAACGAAACACTGGAAATCACACCAAAAGAAGTTTTGCGCAAAGGTTGGCTAGCTTACCTCGGCCTTTATGGCGCGGCTTACGAACGCGTAAAGCCATACACGGCTAAAGCGAACAGCACGCTGGAAGACCTGATCGCAAAAGGCGAAACAGTTGAAACCAATGCTCAGGAAGTAGTTGGCGACGTCCGCGAACGCGCAAACAGCTTTTATGGCAAACGCGCATCAAAAGTACGCAGCTTCATGCCTTCTTTCATGAACCGCAATGACCGCGTTGAAGAACTTGAAGTCGAAATCGCTGCGCTGAACAAAAAAGTTGCTGCGCTGACGAAAAAGCCTGCTGCTAAACGCGCTACAAAAGAAGAAGCTGCTTAATGCATCCTCTGATGCTTAACGGTTAAAGAGTGGGGTCCTCGAAAGAGCGGCCCCATTTTTATTTGCCTGTTTTGCTTACTTTGTGTTTGCACTGCAGCATTTCTTCATCAGCTGTTCGCGTTTGCGATCTATAGGAAAACCCTCAATAGTGTTTGCATAATAATAAGACTGATCAAGGCTCTGGGAGGCGACATGGCGAAACAGACTGAAAAACTGGGGGAAAAAGCGGCGGAGACGCCAACAGCCCTTAATCCCATCATTGGTTTACGCGGCCGTGATCTTGTGAAGTCTCTGGGCGTTGTCATGGCTCATGCCACAAGACAACCCGCGCCTTTTGCCAAACATTTAGGCAATTACGGGAAAGACCTGTACGAAATCGTCAGCGGCA
>BQJH01000113.1 GCA_021604605.1 Hyphococcus sp. | reverse complement strand
GTCTTCATATCCTAAAAAGTCGGCAATCTCTTTTTCCACCCGGCGATGGAGATCGGTGGTCCCGCAAATGAAGCGCACGGATGCCATGCCGTAGCCATATTCGTCCATGGTCTTTTTTGCGGCGTCGATCAGGTCCTGATTATCCGCCAGCCCGAGATAATTATTGGCGCAAAAATTGAGCGCGCGGATGGTCTCGCCATTGTGGGCGACATTGATTTCCGGCCCTTGCGGCGAGGTAATCAGGCGTTCATTTTTTTCCAGCCCCTGTTCGCGCAGGTCGTTCAGGGTATCTTCAATCCGGGCATAAAAAGCGTCGCGCATAGGGTCCTCGGCTGACATATAGAGTGATCATGGTTTGGCAGCGCTTGGCGGCGAGGTCAATCAAAGGCAAAGCGACATTTTTTCAATGGTTTACAGGGTCAATCTTGCCTTGATTCTGATGAATCTGCGAGACTTCTGGCTCTCTTCGCCGTCTCGGCCAGCTTCTAGGAAATGGAAAAGTTCACATGAGCAAAAAACTGAAAACCAACCGGCGGGATTTGTTGCGTGGCGCGGCTCTGACCGGAGCGGTGGCTGGCGCCGGCGCCATGAGCGGATGTACTGAACCTTCAGAGAGCGCGCCTTCGACAAGCGAAGGGGTGAGCGATGGTATTACGGAGAGGACCATTGCCGAAGCAGAGAAACTGCAAGGCTTGAACTACACCTCCGCCGAGCGGGCCATGATGCTCGGTGATCTGGAAGCAAAGTTGGAACAGATCACGGCGTTACGCTCTATCGAGATGCCAAACACTTTGTCGCCCGCATTATTGTTCGACCCGAAATTGCCGGGCAAATCTGTTGGATCGCAGAAGAATATTTTGTCTCTAACAACGAGCAATAAATTGTTGCCAGACAACGACAGAGTCATCGCGTTTGCAAGTATTGTTGATCAGGGGGCTTGGCTGCGATCAGGCGCTATAACCAGCGCCAGACTGACGGAAATTTACCTCGCCCGGATCAATGAGTTCGACAGTAAGCTGAACGCCTTCATTACGGTGACGCCAGATATAGCCCGCTCACAAGCCGCAAAAGCGGACAAAGACTTTGCCGATGGCCGCGACAGGGGGCCATTGCAAGGCATCCCTTACGGGCTGAAAGATCTGGCTGATACCAAAGATATTCTCACCACATGGGGCGCAACGCCTTACAAAGACCGCGTGCCGAAGTCCGATGCAGAAATCGTGCGCAAGCTTCAACGTGCTGGCGCGGTGATGCTTGGTAAGACATCATGTGGGGCCATTGCGTATGGCGACCAGTGGTTTGATGCGCGCACACGAAACCCATGGAACACAAAGGAAGGGTCGTCCGGTTCAAGCGCGGGCTCGGCGTCTGCGGTAGCGGCGGGCCTTTGTGGGTTTGGCATCGGGACAGAAACACTGGGCTCGATTGTCTCGCCGTCAGAGCGCTGCGGCGTAACCGGATTACGCCCAACCTTCGGGCGGGTTTCCCGCCATGGGTTCATGGCGCTGTGCTGGTCGCTCGATAAGATCGGGCCGATCTGCCGCTCGGTTGAAGACACGGGCGCGGTGCTTTCTGAAATCAATGGCTATGACGCTGATGATCCTTCAGCGGCACGGGTCGGTTTTACCTATGATGCGACGACAGATCTGTCGGGACTGACCGTTGGATATGTGCCGGAATGGTTTGAGAGTGGTGACGAAGTTGACCGCAATGCGCTGGAAGCTTTGCGCGGTCTTGGCGTAACGGTGAAGGAGTTCCCTTGGTCCGCGTTAGATATCAGTAGTTTAATCGATATTGTTCTGGTTGAGTCTGCGGCGGCGTTTAGCGATCTGACCTTATCAAACCGCGATGATGAACTCGCCTGGCAGGATGCGGCGGCATGGCCGAATACCTGGCGCGCAGCGCGGTTCGTTTCTGCTGTTGATTATGTGCAGGAAGATCGGTTGCGGCGTCTTTTGATGGAAGAATTGCGGACAGCCTTTGATGGTTTTGATGCGCTGATCGGGCCGCATTTTGCAGGCGGCGCGCTGTTGGCGACGAATATGACCGGGCATCCGCAATTGGCTTTGCGGGCCGGTTACACACAAAAGCCAAACAGAACCCAATTCGATAATGAAACAGCAGAAGGCGCGGAAACATTCCGCGTGCCGCGTGGCGTCAGCCTTTGGGGAGATTTATTTCAGGAAGGCAAAATTATCGCATTGGGCGCCGCATTGGAAAAAGAATTGGGAGTCGCCAGTGAAACGCCGCCGGGTTTTTAAACCCTATAGCGTTCGCCCTTTGCCGGTGGTGTCGCTGCGGCGCCAGCGAAACATTGGGCAATGGCCATCCAGCGCCCTGCTGTGGCGCCAATAGTTTTAATGCTAGTGTCGGCGATGTTTCGGGTTTGAGTGACGATTTGAGAGAATTCTACAGCGTCGCCTTCCACACTATTGTCCGCTTGCGGCTCATTCCATTCCCATATGGCGCCGGACGGGGCGGTGAGGCGAATATAAGGCTTAGGTGAGGGCGGTTCTTCACCCCGATTGCGAAACGACCAGCTGTAAGTCGTGACGCCAAGATGCGCGATATTCCGAATGCGATCCGTATCGGTTCGTTCGACACCGAGGGCGTCAAACACTTCCTGCCCGTGCGCCCATGTTTCCATCTGTCGGGCGATAATTTTTGACTGCGCGCTCATATCCGGCCCGGCCCAGGCAAGGCGCTCAGCCGGGTCTGTGTTCCGGTATTGCTCCGCAAGCTCAGGATAGTAACTGCGCCACGCTTCAAACAACGCTTTGCCACGCAAACCTTGTTGATTGGCATCGAGCCAGATGCGTTGTGCCTCCGGGTGCGTTTTGCCGGCCATCAGGTCTTGAGCGACGCCAGCAAAAAACTCTTGAAAGGCTTCGCGCGATTGTAGCGTCAGGCCCGCGGCGACATTCCACATATGCAGATGGGCGATGACATCTTCGATGGTCCATTGCTTGAAAAGCGTGACCTTGCTGAAGGTCTTATCATCGCTGTCTTTGAGGATATCAGCGAGCGCATCGCACTCTGCCAGAAAGTCATTTGCTTCAGTTAGCATTGAACATCCATCTTTTTACGAGGCGGGGGCTATTTCCATGATGACAGCGCCTGCATCAATTTGCACGCCAGCGTCAAAACATTTCGCGCTGATTGTTCCGTCAATATCAGCGATTAATTCGTGCTGCATCTTCATGGCCTCAAGAATCGCCAGCCTGTCGCCTTTTGCTACTTTGTTGCCTTCGGTCACAAAGGTTTCAACAAGCATCCCGTGCATGGGCGCGGTGATCACCCCTGCGCTGTTGCTTTCATCGGCGGCGCCATATTTGGCGTGTAAATTCTCAAGCGAATAATCCTGTCCGTTTACTGACAGTTGGACGTTTGAAAGATGTCCGTCTCTGTTTGGTAAATTATAGTTGGCCGTGTGCGTGACGCCGTCAATTTTCAACTTGATCGCGTCGTCCGTAACTGCGTCAACAATAACGGAAGCTGAAATGTCGCCGATCGTGACGGCGTATGTCTCATCCGTGCGCGGCATGATGGAAATATCGAAGTCCTGACCGTGGTTTGAAAACTTGTAGGGCGCGGCAATGGGCGTTGCGCTGGCCCAATTCAATAAGGCTGGCGAGAGGGATATGCTTTTTTTCAGAGAGTCGTCACGCGCTGACAAATATAGCGTCATGGCGGCGAGTATCGCTGCTTCGTTTGTCAGGGTAGGCGCGGCAAGTTGATCCTCATTGAATGTTTCTTCGATAAAGCCAGTTGTAGCTTTACCTTCGGCGAAAGTCTGCGCCTCTAAAGCCTTAATCAGAAACTCTCTATTTGTGGTCACGCCAAACAGAAGAGTTTCCTTCAACGCTTTTATAAGCCCGCGCCGTGCTTCATCACGTGTTTTCCCATGAGCGATGATCTTCGCCAGCATCGGGTCATAATAGGGGGATACTGTTCCGCCGGTTTTAATGCCGCTGTCGGTGCGGATGTTATTTCTTTGCGCGGGCTTCCACAAATCTATGTTCCCGCTCGCGGGCAAAAAGTTTTGGGCGACATCTTCCGCATAAAGACGCGCCTCAATCGCCCATCCATTTAGCGCTATATCATCTTGCGATAATGCCAGCGGCCGCCCTTGTGCGATGTCAAACTGTAGAGCAACCAGATCAAGACCGGTCACCATTTCTGTGACGGGGTGCTCGACCTGAAGTCTTGTGTTCATCTCTAGGAAGTAAAATGCGCCGTCTGTGTCCAGCAAAAACTCGACCGTGCCTGCGCCAACATAGTTGATGTCTTTGGCAGCTTTAACGGCGACGGCGCCCATCTGAGCGCGCAACTCTGGCGTCATAACCGGGCAGGGCGCCTCTTCCAGAACTTTCTGGTGTCGGCGCTGCACAGAGCAATCGCGCTCGCCAAGATGGATGACATGCCCGTGCTTGTCAGCGAGGATTTGTATTTCCACATGGCGGGGATTGATGATTGCGCGTTCGAGAATTAATTCGCCTGACCCAAAGGCGTTTTCTGCCTCGCTGCGCGCGACGGAAACGGCATCCGCAAAAGCTGCTGCGCTTTCGACCAACCGCATGCCCCTGCCGCCGCCGCCAGCAGCGGCTTTCACCATGATCGGAAAGCCAATCTCTTTCGCCGCTTTTGCAAGGGCTTCTTCTGACTGATCCTCACCCTGATAACCCGGCACGCATGGCACATTTGCCGCAATCATTCGGCGTTTGGCTTTGGCCTTATCCCCCATGAGATCGATTGCCTCCGGTTCCGGTCCGATGAAAATGATCCCCGCGTCTTTACAGGCTTTTGCAAAAGCGGCGTTCTCGGACAAAAATCCGTAGCCGGGATGGATAGAAGCAGCGCCTGTTTCTTTCGCGGCGGTTAAAATGCGTTCCATGTTGAGATACGAGTCTGCGACCGGCGCTGGGCCCAGCAAAAAACTCTCATCCGCCATCTCAACATGCGGCGCATCGGCGTCAGCTTCTGAGTAAACGGCGATAGTGCGCAGGCCGAGTGATTTTGCAGTCCTGATGATGCGGCAGGCGATTTCTCCGCGATTGGCGATCAGGACACTGTCGAAGGGCGTCATGTGAGAAGTCATCTTCTATTATTCCTGTTCGCCTGAAGCGGCCCAAGACGGTTTTCGTTTTGCGATAAAGGCGGAAATGCCTTCGCGTCCTTCTTCGCTCAACAGACATTCGGCGAAACGGTCAGCGGCAATGTTCATCATGTCAGACTGGCTATGAGTTTGCGTATCGAGGAGTAGCGCTTTTATTGCGCCGTTTGCATGCGGTGCGCATTTTCGAGCGTCTTTCTTGATCGTGGTTATAATATCATCCAGTCCCGATGCATCATCTACGACGTAATCGGCCAGCCCTATTGATGCAGCATCTTCGCCCGCAAATCGGGCGCCCGTGAGCATCAATCGTTTTGCGGTGATGAAGCCAAGACGTTGCACAACGTAAGGCGCGATCTGGGCAGGCGTGATGCCGAGTTGAGTTTCCGTAAGCGCAAATTTCGCCCCCTTTGTGACAGCTACAATGTCTGTACAACAGGCCATGCCCAAGCCACCGGCGATGGCGGCGCCCTCTATCAAGGCGACGACAATCTGCGGCATGGTTGAAATGAGTTGGAACAACTCACCGCCCGCACGGTTCATCTTTGCAATCGCAGCTTTATCGGCCTCGCCCTGCAAGCCTGCCATAAACGCTTTTAAGTCGCCGCCAGCGCAAAAAATGCCGCCCTTACCGCGCAGGGTGATGCCTCTTACCGTTCGATCATCACGCACTGCTTCAAGTGTTGCGCGCAATTCACCCGCCAAATCTTCACTTAACGCATTTCGGTTCTCTGGCGTATTGAACCAGATTGTCAGCCAGCCATCAGAAAGATCGAGTTCGAGAGAGTGTGTTTCAGGAAGTTGGGTCATGATCATTACATCCGTGCGATGCCAAAGCTGTTTTCTTTGGTTTCTCTGTGGCGCGCCTCCCAGACAGTGGCCAGTAAAAAGCCAAGGGTCTTGCGTGTGTCGCGCGGGTCAATCATGCCGTCATCAAGACAATGGCCGGACGTGTAAAACCCGCCAGACTGCCGGTCGAACATATGCGTCAACATTTTTTCCTGCATGGCGATTTGCTCGCGATTAAGCTCGACGCCGGATTTTTCGGCGCGCGCCTCCGCGATGATAGACATGACTTGCGCCGCTTGAGCGCCGCCCATTACGCCGGTTGCTGCGTTCGGCCATGTCACACAAAAATCAGGATCATAGCCGCGTCCACACATGCCGTAATTACCTGCGCCAAAACTGGCGCCGATCATCATTGTGATGCGCGGCACATCGGTATTGGTTACAGCCTGGATCATTTTTGATCCATGTTTAATCATACCGCTTTGTTCGTACTGTTTGCCGACAAGATAGCCGGTCGTGTTTTGTAAAAAGATGAGGGGAATGTCTGCCTGATCACAAAGCTGGATAAACTGCGCAGCTTTCGTGGCGCCATCGGGGTCAATAGGTCCGTTATTGCCGATAATGCCGCAAGCCTGTCCGTATATTTCCGCCTGCAGGCACACGGTGGAAACACCATAACGCGGTTTGAAATCCGTAAAGTCGGACCCATCGACAATGCGGGCGACAACTTCTCGAACGTCATACGGTTTTTTGTAGTCCGTTGAGACAATCCCCAGGATTTCGTCAGGATCATAAATTGGCTCACGGAATTGCTTTTGTGGTTGCGCCTCACATCGTCGGTTCCAGTCAAGGCGGGAGATAATCTCGCGCGCTGTTAACACCGCTTCACCGTCATTTTCAGCGAGATATTCTGCAAGGCCGGAAATGGAGGCGTGCATCTCTGCGCCGCCAAGCTCGTCTTCCGTTGCGATTTCACCTGTGGCCGCTTTTAAAAGTGGCGGCCCGGCCAGAAAGGCTTTGCCCTGGCCTTTAACGGCGATGACATAATCAGATAGCCCCGGCATGTAGGCGCCGCCAGCGGTGGAGGAGCCATGCAAGACAGCAACAACCGGTAAGCCTTTTTTACTGAGGCGTGCGAGATTGGCGAACAAACTTCCGCCTTCCAGAAACCCGCCGACCGTGTAGTTCATTAAATCGCCGCCAGCGCTTTCCACCAGATGAACAAAAGGCAGTTTTTGTGCGAGGGCGATTTCCTGCGCACGTTTTAGCCGGTACCCGCCAGCAACCGTCATGGCGCCGGCTTTGATCCCGCTGTCATCCGTCACGATTGCGCAGCGCACACCGTTGATAAATCCGATGCCGGACATAATCGTTGAACCGGGAATTGATTTTTCTTCTTCCTGCGTGTCTTGAAGATAACCGGCGATGTTGCCGATCTCGAAATACGGCGAACCGGGATCGAGCAAGCGCGCTAGTCGTTCGCGCGGCAATAATTGTCCGCGCGCCTCGAACCGGTCTTTTCGTTTGGCGGAGATGCGCGGCGCCCGTGCGTTTAACTCGGTCAGCTTTTCAATCAGCACCGTCATGTCAGCATGGTTTTGCTGAAAGGTGTCGCTGTTTTTATTGATGCGAGATTTAAAGACGGTCATGGGGAAGCCTGTTTAAGAATATTTGCGGCAAGCGCGGCAGGGATTGATATCGGATGAGACAGCAACATTTGCCCATAGGCTTTGCCTTGCGGATCATTGCGCAAAGAGGCGACGCCGCCTCCGCCTAACACATCATCGATAAGGAAGTTGATGGCGTTTGTTCCGGGCAGAAGAAAGCGTTCAACTTTGCTGGCTTTGTCCGTACTGGAGATGAATTGAGCGAAGTGGGCGGCGACTGTTTCTTCCGTTAGTGTGGCCCAGATAAACGGAAGGTAAGCCGGGTCGCGGGCGATGACGCCAATATTGGCTTTATCGCCTTTATCGCCGGATCGCCCCCAGGCAAGAGAGACAAGCGGGACTTCAATCATGCTATCCCCTGGCGAAGCGGGAGTGGTTGGCGTCGCTGGTCTGGTGATCTCATGTGATGTTTGCGTCGCGCTGATATTGTCGGCAAATGTTTCCATAGCGCCGTCTACATCAATGTTGATCTCAACATCTTTCTTTGGCGTTAGGTAAGAATACAGTCTGACAACGGGGGAGGGCTTTGGCCGACCGCCCGCAAAAATCGAAAGCCCCGGCGGTGTCGCTAACCCCAGTCCGGCGATCTCTTTTAACAATAGCCCCACGCCCATAGCGTCGCTATGCTTTGCAGCGATCTTTAAAACCACTTCTGAATATTGACCTTGCGCTGTCGGTGAACCGATTATCTCGACGCTGGTTTCTGAGAAATCTCCTGCATGATACTGCCGGAATATTTTTCGGGTGCGGGCAAAGGCAGCGTCAGCAAATTTTCTGGCTTTGTCTTCGGCGTCAATTCCGCAAAAGCTCAACAATAATCCTGCGCGAAATCCATCTTGATAGGTGAGTGATGTTTTGTAGCTGTGTGGCGCCGGGCGACCTCGCGCTGGACTGACGCCAACACGGTCAGGTCCGATTTGTGTAACGGTGACATCTGAAAAATCGCAAATTACATCGGGCAGTATGTAGGCTTGCGGATCGCCGATCTCATAAAGCAATTGTTCTGAAATGGTCCCGACATTGACAATACCAGCAGTGCTCTCCGGTTTCGTGACTTCGAACGATCCATCTTCACATATATCGGCGATAGGGTAGCCAATGTCTGCGATGTCGCCAGCATCGCGCCAGTCTGTGAAATTACCGCCGGTGGCTTGCGGTCCGCATTCTAAAATATGTCCGGCGAGACTGCCGCTTGC
>BQJH01000112.1 GCA_021604605.1 Hyphococcus sp. | reverse complement strand
GGCAAATCCGAGCTTTCGCCAGAAAAAAAAGATCGGCGTTTTCAGGACCCGACATGGCAACACAATCCGCTCTATCGGTCTTCGTTGCAGTCATGGCTGGCCATGCGCAAGGGGCTTGAAAACTGGATTGATGATTCCGGCGCCGACGAAGCGGATCAAATCAGAGCACGGTTTATTCTCGACTTACTCGCCGACAGCCTCGCGCCAACCAACACCCTGATCGGCAATCCCGCAGCAATCAAGCGTCTGTATGAAACAGGCGGCATGTCCCTCATCAAAGGGTTACAGAACGCCTATCATGATATGCGTCACAATGGCGGCATGCCAAGTCAGGTCGATGGAACGCCTTTTAAGGTTGGTGAGAACCTTGCGACAACGCCGGGCGCTGTGGTTTTCAAGAACGAAATGATGGAGCTAATTCAGTACAAGCCCACAACCGATGAAGTCTATGAAACGCCGCTGCTGATTGTCCCGCCACAGATCAATAAATTCTATGCCAATGACCTCAGCCCGGACAAAAGCGTCGTCAAATTTCTGCTTTCGCAGAGTTTTCAAACTTTTGCCGTTTCCTGGCGAAATCCACAAAAAGAACACGCCCATTGGGGATTGGAAGCTTACGTCACCTCGTTAATCGAAGCGACGGAAGCGATACTGAAAATCACGAAACAAAAGAAAATTAATGTCACCGGCGCCTGTTCTGGCGGCACAACGACAGCTTCTTTCCTGAGTGAGCTTGCAGCCCGTAAAAGTGATCTCGTCAACTGCTTTACTTTGCAGGTCTGTATTCTGGATCCGCAAAAGGACGATAGCGATGTCGGACAGTTCGTTTCCGACGCCGCTATTGAGGCCTCGCGCAAACATACCCGCAAAAAAGGCGTTCTCACCGGAGATGAGCTTTCCCGTTCCTTTGCATGGTTACGCCCGAACGATCTGATCTGGAATTATGTTGTTAACAACTATCTGATGGGCAATTCACCACCGCCATTTGATATCCTTTACTGGAATAACGACACGACAAACCTACCGGCGCAGCTACATTCCGATTATCTGGATGTTTTCGGCGACAAGCGATTTGCCGAGCCCGGCAATGTTGAATTTTTGGGCAACAAAATTGATCTCACAAAGGTCAAGCAAGATGCTTTCATGGTTGCCGGTGTAACAGACCATATTACCCCGTGGAAAGCATGTTACCGCAACACCAAACTCTTTGGCGGCAATGTTGAGTTTATCTTATCGAACAGCGGCCATATTCAATCGCTCCTCAATCCGCCCGGCAACCCAAAGGCGCAATATTTCACCAACCCCGATATTCTGGATGATGCGGATGAGTGGCTCGCCAAAGCGCAACCACAACAAGGCTCATGGTGGCCGCGCTGGATCGACTGGTTGAGCGAGCGGTCTGGCGAGCAGAAAAAAGCACCCAAATCTTTAGGCGTCAAAGCATACCCGCCGCTCGTGAAAGCACCCGGCGAATATGTATTCGGTTAAGAATGGAAAAAAGTATGAGTAGTGAGCATCACCTGCCCGATATTCGGTTCGAACGTATTGGCCTGCAAAAATTGCGCACTGCGATTTGGCGAAGCAATGCGCTAACAAAAAAAACGCCGCTACTTTTCTTTAACGGCGTCGGCGCCAATCTAGAGATCGCGCAACCGCTTGGCGATCTGCTACGCGATCGCGATGTTATTACCTTTGACCTGCCGGGTATTGGCGGTTCACCGAAACCAGTTGCGCCTTATCGCCCCTGGTGGGTTGCTTATGCAGCGCGTCAAATCCTGAAACGTAACGGCTATGACATTGTTGATGTCATGGGCGTTTCATGGGGCGGCGGCGCGGCGCAGCAATTTGCTTTTCAGTATATGAAACGCGTCAACAAGCTCATTCTTGCGGCGACCTCGCCCGGTGTGATTATGGTGCCCGGCGACATCGCGGCGCTTTCCAAAATGTCTCACCCGATGCGCTACACAAATCAGGACTACCTGACACAACATTTTGAAACGCTTTACGGGGATGAGCCCGGCGGCGCTAAAAAATTCGCAGAACATATGAAACCGCCAACTGTGCGCGGGTATCTTGGACAGCTCACAGCGATGGCCGGTTGGACCGCGTTGCCTTTCCTCCCGTTCCTTCCTCAGGAGACGCTCATTCTTGCTGGTGATAAAGACAAGATCGTACCAATCGCCAACGCGCATATCCTGAAATTCATGATCCCGAACTCACAAATGTATGTCTTCAAGGATGGCGGCCACTTGTTCATGTTGTCCCGCGCAGAAGAAATGCTCTCGGTTATGACTGATTTTTTGGATAATCCTGCAATGCAAATAACTGACGCTGCATCATTATCAGCACAACCCGCTTTATGATCTAGCAACATCAAGACGAGGCGCCTTCATGGCCAAAAAATCAACATCCTCTCCCAAAGGGCCAGACATGGCCCGCAAGATATGGCTCGCGGGTATTGGCGCCTATGGCCGGGCTTTTTCAGAAGCACAAGAGTCACTGGCGAAAGTCGGGGAAGATTCCTCAAAGATGTTTGAAGACCTTGTGGCTAAAGGCGAAGACATTGAAGACACGGTTGAAGAACGCGGGCGCGAATTAGTCAGCAAGGTAAAAACACCACGTCTCGCGATTGATGAACGCATCAAACAGATGCGCGCACGACTTAACATTGCTGAGGGTAGCTCAAGTGACGACCTCGGCGCCATTCATGAACGCCTTGATAACATCGAAGAAAAATTAGACATGCTCCTCGCCAGCATGACGAAAGCGACCAGCAAAAAGACCACGAAGAAAAAGACTGCAACGAAAAAGAAATCATCTTAAAGAAGCGCTATGGCCGGGAAGATAAAGACCCGCGATCGCATCCTGCAAACCGCACTTGCGCTCTTCAATGAAGAGGGCGAAGCGCAGGTTTCTACGGTTGATATTGCCGGCGTGATGGAGATCAGTCCCGGCAATCTCTATTATCACTTCCGCGGGAAAGAAGCGATAATCGAGGCGCTCTTCGATAATTTCGAAGAAGAAATTCGGCAGGTTCTTTCGGCGCCGATCAAGCGTCCCCTAGCCATCGATGATAACTGGATTTTCATCTACATCATCTTTGAAGAGATCAACGATTTTCGGTTTTTCTATTATGGCCTCGCCTCGATATTAGAACGCTGTCCTGATCTGCGCCCACGCATGACAAGGCTATTAAAGCTCAAACAGGAAACCTCGAATGCGATTTTAAGATCCCTCGAAAAAGAGAATTTCGTCTTGTTTGCCCATGGGGAACGGGACGCGCTAGCGGCGCGCCTTGCCGCTCATATGACATTCTGGCTGCAATATCGCGACCTCACTGCCCCGCTGAAATCAGGCCGCGAGATCATTAATGATGGGGTCTACACGACCATGATGCAGATCGCGCCTTATGTTCGCGGTGATAATGAAGCCTATGTCGAACTTCTCTCAGAATATGGTAAAGGCCAAAAATCGTGAGGATCTCAATCGGTCTTCAAGGCGCCATTGCATATTGCAGAAAGGCGATCTGATCGCTATATTTGCCTCGTGGAAATGCGTTTCCACACAACAGAATCTTCGGGGCGGGGTGAAAGTCCCCACCGGCGGTAATGCAGGCAATGTCGTAAGATCCAATTCAAGCGACAATGTCTGACGAGCCCGCGAGCTGAAGCGCCAAGGCGTTGACGCAGATCCTGGTGAGATTCCAGAGCCGACGGTCATAGTCCGGATGGTAGAAGATTCGAGACAGACGATGGTGCAATTGCGCCCTGCGTATGCAGGCTCGTAATATGTATCAGTGTTCTGTTTTGACGCCCCGAATCCGTTTGGCCGAGGGGCTTTTTTATGGGCGACGCCCGCACCGCAAGAGACGAACGCGACAACCGGTTTATGGACCGGGCGATTGCGCTTGCTCGAAACGGCGCCGGCAACGTCGCCCCGAACCCCATGGTAGGTTGCGTGCTGGTTCAACGCGGCAACGAGATTGTCGGCGAAGGCTGGCATAAAGCTGCTGGCAAACCCCACGCAGAAATAGAAGCTATCAATGCCGCCGGTGAACAAACCCGTGGCTCAACCGCCTATGTCACGCTGGAACCTTGTAACCACCAAGGCCGTACCGGCCCATGTACGCAAGCGTTAATTGATGCGGGCGTTGAAGAAGTCATCTACGCAATGGATGATCCAAACCCTGTGGCGTCCGGCGGCGCTGATCATCTGCGCTCAGCAAATATAAAAATACGGCGGGGCGTGAGAGAAGAACAGGCGGTAGAGATGAACCGCGCCTGGTTGCACTCCCTTAAACACAACCGCCCCTATGTCATTGGCAAATCAGCAATGAGCCTTGATGGGCGCATCGCCACACATACCGGCGAAAGCAAATGGATCACCAGTGAAGAAAGCCGCCAGGTCGGGCACATGCTTCGAGCCGAAAGCGACGCCATCGCAGTCGGCGCTGGAACAGTAATCTCGGATGATCCGGCTTTAACAGCAAGGCTTGGCGAAAATATATCCGCCCCTTTGCGTATCGTGTTTGATTCAAAAGGGCGAACGCCACTGGGCGCCAAGGTCTATGAACGGTCCAGCAAAGGCTGCCTGCTCGCCACAACTGATGCTGCCCCCCATCAACGCTTACGCGCCTTTGAAGAAATGGGTGTTGAAACTCTCATCCTTTCCAGGAACGACGCTGGCCGGCCTGACCTTCATGAATTGCTAGATGCTCTCCATCAAAGAGGCGTCGTAACCTTAATGGTCGAAGGCGGCGGCGAACTGCTTGGTTCTTTCTTTGACGCCGACATGATTGATGAAATGAATTTATTTGTTGCCCCGAAATTGATTGGCGGCGGCAATCCTGCTTTTGGCGGTCGTGGCGTCGACGTTTTAAAAGACGCGGAACGGTTTGAATTCCAGTCGGTTGACCATTCCGGCCCGGACAACTGGATGCGCGGCATACGCCGCCAGGAGGTCAACTCATGTTCACTGGCCTAATCGAGGAAATAGGATCCGTTCATGCGGTCGAGCGCTCAAGCGATCACTTCAACCTGACAGTGATGGCTGATCTCGTTCTTGAAGATGTAAAGCTCGGCGACTCCATCGCCATCAATGGTGTTTGCCTGACCGTGACAAAATTCGATCGTTCAAGTTTTACTGTCGGCCTCGCGCCTGAGACCCTGAGCCGTACAAACTTGGGCTCGCTGAAAACTGGCGAACATGTAAATTTAGAACGCGCCCTCCTCCCAACCACGCGGATGGGCGGCCACTATGTTCAGGGACATGTCGACACAATAGGCGTCATTCAATCTTTCAAACCTGACGCTGACGCCTTGTGGGTTCGTATTCAGACTGACACGGCGTTGATGCGCTACATCGTTTCCAAAGGGTATATCGCAATTGACGGCACGTCCCTTACTGTCGTCGATACTGGCGATGATTGGTTTAACGTCACCTTGATTGACTACACCCAACAGAAGATTGTTTTACCGACAAAAAAGATTGGTGACCGCGTCAATCTCGAAGTCGACATTCTTGCAAAATATGCTGAGCGCCTCGTCGCAAACCGACACGTTCAGAAATCAATTCCGAATTTTTAACAGATCATGGATTTCTCAAAGAAGGAGCGCGTTGATGCCGATTGTATCCGTAAAGGAAGCTATCGCCGCTTATAAAACCGGTGAAGTTGTTATTATTGTTGATGATGAAGATCGAGAAAACGAGGGCGATCTGACAATCGCGGCAGATTTCGTCACGCCTGAAATGGTGAACTTCTTCGCCAAGGAGGGGCGCGGGCTAGTCTGTTGCGCCCTGGCGCCAGAAATCATCGACCGATTTCACCTCCCTTTAATGGTGCCGGACCAGGACAATCGCTCTGGCTTTGGCACGCGCTTCACCGTTTCGGTTGAAGCGGCTGAAGGGGTCAGCACAGGCATCTCGGCTTATGATCGCGCCCACACCATCCGCACCCTTATTGACCCCAAATCGACGCAAGCTGACATCGTAACGCCAGGACATACATTTCCCCTTCGCGGTACCGAGGGCGGCGTCCTTCAGCGCGATGGCCAAACCGAAGCGTGTATCGATCTCGCCATGCTTTCCGGTTTAACGCCCGCAGCGATGCTATGCGAAGTCATGAATGATGATGGCAGCATGGCGCGTTTGCCGGATCTGGAAATTTTTGCCGAAAAGCATGGGCTCAAAATTATTTCCGTTGAAGCCATCCAAAATTACCGGCGCGTTAGCGAATCTGAAGGCGCCGATTTGAGAGCAGCAGGATAAACATCATGGGACAGGTTTTTGAAGGCGAGATGTCCGGCGCGGCGCTGAAGATCGCCATCGTGGCGACGCGATGGAACGAGTTCATTGTCGAACGACTGACTGACGGTGCAACCAGTGCGTTGAAGCAGCATGGCGTTAATAAAAATGCGATCGACATCGCGATGGCCCCCGGCGCATATGAAGTTCCTTTCATTGCGAAAAAGCTGGCCGCGTCCGGACGTTATCATGGTGTTGTTGCGCTCGGATGTGTGATCCGCGGCGCCACACCGCATTTTGATTACGTTGCAGGTGAAGCTGCGACAGGCATCGCCGCCGCCGCCCGTGAAACAGGCGTCCCGATTTCGTTTGGCGTTTTAACCGTCGACACGATTGAACAAGCGATTGAACGGGCCGGAACGAAAGCCGGCAACAAAGGCGCAGAAGCAGCGCTCACCACACTTGAGATGATCAACCTTTGCCGAACCATTGAGGAGGCGTAAATGAGCGCAGAAACCATTCAGTTTAAACCCGAGACCCGGGCCTCGCGCGATGAAGCGGAAGAAGCGGTGCGCACCCTCCTCTCCTATTTTGGTGAAGATGTGAAACGCGAAGGCCTGCTCGACACACCGCGCCGGTTTGTTGACGCCTATGAGGAATTCCTTGCCGGATATGCTGACGATCCAGTGTCGATCCTCTCGCGCACTTTTGAAGAGGTTGAGGGCTATAATGACATCGTCCTGATGCGCGGCATCCGGTTTGAATCACATTGCGAGCATCATATCCAACCGATGATCGGCACGGCCCATGTCGCGTATCTGCCCTCAAACCGTGTTGTCGGTATTTCCAAATTGGCGCGAGTGGTTGATGCTTTCGCCCGCCGTTTGCAGAGCCAGGAAATCCTGACTAATCAGATCGCCAATGCGATCGAAACGGCCCTACAGCCTCGCGGCGTCGCCGTATTACTGGAGGCGGAGCATCAATGCATTTCCACACGCGGCATCCATAAAACTGGCGTTGCTTGTGTGACGCGCGCCATGACTGGTGAATTCCAGACTGATTCGAAAGCTGAGGATCGCTTCCTTCGGCTTATTGGCAAATAGCATACATCTGGTTTGCCGAATCAATTCATGAATGGCCGTGAAGCGCCTTGAGCGCTTGATGCGCTCTCTTGCGTTTCCATTATGGTAAACGTGACGTTAACTCTATTAACGCAACCTCAGCGCATCGGGTTTCGATCAGAGATGTGATGAACATGCGTTATTTTGATCTTTTCAGCTCTGCAGCATGCTTTTGCGCAATCAGTATAGGTTTCATGAGTACGCCGGTCGCTGCTCAGACTGAGGCACTCGATATCTATAGCGCCTTCGACAAACAGGACACAAAAGAAACGCTAGTCCCCAGCCGCGGCGCCGATGCTGATGGTGAGACTGTGGCAGACGCAATTATCGGAGCGCTTGCGTTCAATCCACAGATCGCCATCGCACAGTCCCGCCAAAAGGCTGCTGAGGCCGACAAATTTCGCGCCTTCGGTAGTTTTTTACCAGAAATTGAAGCCTCCGCGACTTATGCCAGCGATGATTTGCGCAGCAGCACATTACAAACATTGCAGGATCAGGACGGCACAACAGTCGGCATAACGGCTTCCCAGCCTGTGTTCCAGGGCCTGACCACAATTAACCGGTTTCGCGAAGCGCGCGAACGCCTTTCAGAAGCGGAAAACCTTTTCCAATCCGCGAGGCATCAAACAGCTCTTGAAGCTGCTCGCACTCATGCGGGCGTTATTCTCGCTCGAGAAATCGTCAACCATAGGCTGGAAAACGTAAAGCTCGTTAACAAGCAACTTGAGATAACAGAAAAGAGAATGAAGGCCGGCGCTCAAAGTCGAACCGGCGTTGAGCAAGCGCGCATGCGCCGGGCGCAAGCACAAGTTGATCTGGGACAAGCCCGCGCTACGCTCGCTGCGAGCGAAGCTGCCTACCAGCGCGTCACTGGCCGTCAGCCGCCTGTGGAATTCGCCAGAGATGAACGCCCCGTGCTTATCGATTTTACAACTGTAGACGAAGCACAATCTATGGCTATTGCCGCTAATCCATCTCTTGGGGCTGCAGAGTCAGCGGTTGAAGCCGCCAGGCATGCAAAGAGCGCCGCCAAGGGCGCTTTCTCTCCGAAAGTTTCAATCGAGGGGACATATTTTAAGCGCTTGGGACAGGACGCTCTCGTCGCAACTGATGACGAAGAATATCAAGTTGTCGCGCGCATGCGTATGCCGATTTTTGCTCAAGGGCGTAATATCGCCGGACTAAAATCATCATCGGCAAGTGTGAGTGAAAGCCATGCACAAATGCTCAATACACAACATGCGCTCGAAGAGACTGTTGCGCGAACATGGCGACAGGTTTCAGACGCCAGAGTGCGCAAAATTGCTGCGGCAAGCGCGATTGAGGCGGCGACACAATCTGTCAAAGGCCTGAAAATAGAATATGAAGCCGGGCGACGCACTGTCATCGACGTATTGGACGGCCAACGTGATCTTATTCTTGCACGCATCAGCCTTTCACAGGCTGATCATGATTATCGTATCAGTCAGTATGAACTGGCAACCGCAACAGGATTGATCCTCGGCCTTGCGG
>BQJH01000111.1 GCA_021604605.1 Hyphococcus sp. | reverse complement strand
CAGCACTTTCAATTGTGACCGTTGAGCTTGCCCGGCTTAAAGGGTTTATTGCTATTGAAAATGGTGACACGCCAGGGGTAATTGCACTACCCGTGGCGCAACCGGCTTCATTGTCGCGTGAAGAACATATCCGGGTTGCGGCTGTTTCGCAGCGGACATTCTACATCCATGCCGGGGACAATGCGCGCATGAACGCCGGTGAGTTTGTGGCGTCGCAATTGGCATTGTTTGATATGGCCGATCGTAATGGCAATGAGGCATTGAAACGTAGTGAGCTTTCAAACTACGCGCAACGACAAGCTGCTCTAACCGTTGGAGTATAACACAAAGTCAGCAGGGGGAACTGGCCTATTTATTTCGTAGATATAGAGTGCTTTCGAATGATGCCGCGGATTTGGTCGTAACTTAGCGACAGAAAATCCGCGGTTTTCGTTTGATTGCCGCTATGTTGGTTTAAAGCCTGTGTGACAAGGCTTTTTTCGATTTGATCGAGCCGTTCACGTAAATCAAAAGACGTTTGTTCGTGCGGTGTTGTTACCGTTCTAAGCTCAACCTTTTCGGGCGTCTCTGAAATTGAGGCTGCATCACCGGCTAGCGTGAATTCAGTTTCAAACGGATCAATAGCGATTTCTTCGATTTGTTCTGTTTGCCCGGCATTAGCCCACCGGAACATGGCGCGCTCTGCTGTGTTTTTTAGCTCGCGAACATTTCCCGGCCATGAGTGGGCATAAAGCATATTCATGGCTTCCGGTGTAAATCCTGGGAAGGGCGTTTCAATCTCAAGGGCCATCTGATTGGCAAAATGTGCTGCTAATAATGCAATGTCTTTTTTGCGCTCGCGCAATGGTGGCGCTGCAATTACTTCAAAAGCCAGGCGATCAAGAAGATCCGCCCGAAACTTTTTTTCGGCCACATGACGACGTAAATCTATATTTGCTGCTGCGATAATCCGTACATCGGTGTTTAAAGTTTGTTCGCCGCCAACGCGCTCATACTCGCCATATTCAATCACGCGTAAGAGCTTTTCCTGAACGCGCATTGAGGCGGAAGGAATTTCATCAAGAAACAAAGTCCCGCCTTCTGCGCGTTCAAAGCGACCAATATGTTTCTTTGTAGCGCCGGTAAAAGCCCCTGCCTCATGGCCGAACAACTCGCTTTCCAGAAGCTCTTCATTCATGGCTGCGCAATTGACTTTGACGAGGGGGCCATCCCAGCGCTCAGACAAATAGTGTACCCGACTGGCGAAAAGCTCCTTGCCGACGCCTCGTTCTCCAATAATCAACACCGGCCGATCGATACTCGCCACATTAGAGGCGTGATCGAGCGCATCTAGAAAGGCGCGAGATTCGCCTATCAAATCCGGTGGCGTAGGGCGTGAGTGCATGCGTTAAAAATACCAATTATTCTGGCTGGTGGCGCCTATATATTGGTGTACAGCACCAGTCTTTACAAGTCGTGATTTTTTATAAACTGATTAAATGCAATAAAAACAATTGGATATAGCACATGGCCGAGTTTGGCACAGTTCTCGCACTGTATTTTGGCAGACGGGTTAACGATACCAAATTTTGCCAAGGAGAATCCAAATGTACCGATCCAGATATGAAGACAGTCGCTGGGAAAATCGCCTCGAGCGATCCATGCGCGGGCGCACAGGTTTTGCCTGGGGCGCTTTCTTTGTTGGATTCATTCTCGGCGGCATTATCTTTTAAGGAATATGGTCATGGGTGTTTTTTCAAGATTAAGCGACATTGTGAACTCGAACATCAATTCGATGCTCGACAAGGCTGAAGACCCGGAGAAAATTGTCCGGCTCATCATTCAGGAAATGGAAGATACGCTGGTTGAGGTGCGTTCGAATGCGGCGCGCGCCTTGGCTGATCGAAAAGAAGTATCGCGAAAGCGAGAGGAGTTTTTAAAGCGTGCAAAAGAATGGGACGCGAAAGCCGAGCTTGCGGTTACCAAAGGCCGTGATGATCTGGCGCGCGGCGCTATCTCAGCTAAACGTAAGGCTGAAGAAATGGCCGACCTTCTTGAGAAAGAACTGGACGCGATCGAGCAAACCTCCGGCAAAACAAATGAAGATCTCGAAAAGCTTCAGGCAAAGCTAAAAGAGGCGCGCGCCAAGCAACGCTCACTAGAGCTACGGCGTCATGCGGCGTCAGATAGTGTTCGAATTAGCCGTCAGGTGCATGACGGACGCATTGATGACGCGCTGGCGCGGTTTGACCGTTATGAGCGCAGGATCGATGAACTGGAAGCGGAAGCCGAAAGCTGGTCTCTTGGCCGGCCAAGAACACTTGAAGATGAGTTTTCCGAACTGGAATCGGAAGATGTTGTTAAAGCGGAACTCGATGAGTTGAAGCAACGTATCGCGCAACGATCATCAAGTTCTCACTAAAACCAATCTGGCTAAAGGGGCCTGAACATGGAAACATTTGCAATGGTGGTGGCGATTGTCGCGATAATTTTCGTTGCCTGCCCAGCAGTCTTTTTGCACTACCAGACAGAGTTGCGAAAAACAAAATCGATATCTGCAGATGACGAACGCCTCGTAGATGACCTCTGGAAAACGGCTCAACGCTTAGAGCGACGTGTAGAAACGCTGGAGACATTACTCGACAAGGAAGCGCCCGACTGGCGCCGTGAGCATCAGGAGCGGCCTCATGCGTGAACGTCATCACCACTACCATCATCACCATTGGCGTGAGAAGGATGGGTATGCTCATCGCGCAGGCGATCCCGGGCCAGGTCCCAATCACCACCGTCTCTATAAAGATAAAAACAATGCGATGATTGCGGGCGTGTGTGCTGGTATCGCCAATTATTATGGTTGGCGCCCCGACGGCATTCGTGTCGGGTTTGTTATCCTTTCGCTTTTTGTTTTTCCTCTGCCTTTAATCGCTTATATGGTTGCTGCCTTTATTTTGAAACCAACACCCTCGGCGCCGGTATATGAAACGCGTGAGGAAGAACGGTTCTGGCGGACATTTTCGACGCGGCCAAAAGCAACCTTTTCGGAGCTAAAGCATCGATTTCGAGCCTTGGATGCGCGCATCATTGATTTGGAATCGGCGGTGATGTCCGATGAATATGGATTGCGAAAAGCGTTCCGCGATTTAGAACGCGGCGCCTAACAACAAAAAAGAAGGTTTTCAGACGTGGTGCTTCCACGTGACGGGGAAAGTGCGCCTTGCGCATGAAGGAGAGAGAAATGAGTGCAGTTATCTTTGTTTTCAAAACGCTGATGTTGGTTGTCGTGGCCTTGGCAGGTTTTTTGGCCCTCGCATCCTCTCTGGGAGCTGAACCGTTTTCACAATCGGCACAATTGTGTTCCGCCCAGCTCAACAAGACTTGTTTATTCTCAATCTATTGAAGTTTGACCCTTCACACAGTTGTTGGCGCTTGCCAAAAATGAACGCGTCTTTAATCTAGTCCTCAAATCAGGAGCGATATAGCTCTAAGCGAGGACGCGACCAGTGAGTGACGAGGGACATGCCGCGAAGACGGGCATGCACAAAAAAAGAAGGCGCAACGGTAAAAGAAACCGGCGCAGTGCAGGGACGAACAAGAGCGGGCAAAAACGATTTGCAGCGCTAGACCTTGGGACGAATAATTGTCGTTTATTGGTCGCGGCCCCCAGTGGAAAGTCGCTGCGCATTATTGATGCATTTTCAAGAATTGTCAGATTGGGCGAAGGCTTATCTCAGTCAGGGCGTCTGTCTGAGGCGGCTATGGAGCGAACAATCGACGCGCTGCTCGTGTGTGCAGAGAAAGTAAAACGCCGCAACGTTACGCATATTCGATGTATCGCAACGCAAGCGTGTCGCGGCGCTGACAACGGACAAGATTTTCTGGACCAAATCCGGGAAAAGACCGGCCTGGAATTTGAAATCATCAGCGCTGAGGAAGAAGCGCGTTTGGCGACCGCGGGCTGTTCCGAGTTGATAGACCCGATGGCGCCGGCTGTGATGATTTTTGACATTGGCGGTGGGTCAACCGAGCTCTCCTGGTTAAAGCGCGATGATACCGGTAAGTCTGTTAGACTCTCTGCGTGGACATCAATGCCCTTTGGTGTGGTCAATCTAGCAGAGCGTTGGGGTGGCGCTGACATTGATAGTGAAAAATATGAAGCGATTGTGCGGGACGTGCAAAAGCACATTGCAGATTTTGGTGACCCGGCGGGTTTGAAAAAGCATTTCGAAAATGACCGGGCGCATCTTTTGGGAACATCGGGAACAGTAACATCGATTGCAGGGGTGCACCTTGAACTGGAGCGTTATCGGCGTGACAGAGTTGATGGGCTCTGGCTGAGTGCACAAAGGGCGCGGCAGGTTTCTGAAAAACTTCGCATGATGAGTTTTAACGAGCGTGCGGATGAGCCGTGTATTGGCGCCGACCGTGCTGATCTGGTTGTTTGTGGTTGCGCTATTTTAGAGGCGTTAATGAGGGAATGGCCTGTTACACGCATTCGTGTCGCGGATCGCGGCTTGCGCGAGGGCATTCTTGCCGACTTGTCGCGCGGCGCGAATGACCGCCCAGGCTAGTTTGATTGCCTTTCCAGTCTGCGGGCGGTTTTTGAAAAAATTGGGTGCGGGGAGAGGATTTGAACCTCTGACCTTCAGGTTATGAGCCTGACGAGCTACCGGGCTGCTCCACCCCGCGCCAACTTTCCTTCAAGCGATGGCTTTGACACGCAGCGCGGTGAAGGGAGGGGCGGTATAGCGAAGGCCATGGGCGCCCGCAAGGCCTTGGCTGGAAATAAATAGTTTATTGCTCAGGCAATAGCCGGCAGGTCTGCAGATGTCTCTTCAATGAGTTGATCTACGACCTTGATAAAGGCCTCACTTTCGCTTGCGCCATCGTTCTTGGCGGCGGCAAAAGTCTCCAACTGGCGGCAAGCGCTGGTGCCGCGCTTGAGGATTGTGCGGGCGTGATTGACCTCTTTCACACAACCAAGTGCGATCGCGTCTTCGGTCGTAATTTCGATGATTTCTTCAATAAGCGAGCCGAAAGGTAAGCACTCGCCGCGGCCCAAATCGATCATGCTTTTCGTGCATCCATAGCGTTGGGCGCGCCACCGATTTTCTTCGAGCATCAGTCGAGGATAAATTCTCCATCGCATATTCCGTTGGCGAAACCGAGCGAGCATGCGCAAGAGCGACTGATAAATCGCAGCTATGCATAAGGCGTCTTCGAGGCGCGTGCAGACATCGGTGATGCGCATCTCGAGTGTTGGGAATTTGCAACTGGGCCGCATGTCCCACCATAATTTTGAGGCGTCTTCCATGACGCCCGCATTAATCAGACGTTCGATCATGCGTTGGTATTCGGCCCAACTTTCATAACGCTCAGGAACGCCAGTGCGCGGCATAGAGTCAAAAATTCCGAGGCGCGAACATTTCATTGCCATGTCATGGCCGCCCCAGAAAGGCGATGAGGTAGATAGCGCCAAGAGGTGTGGCAGGAAATATCGCATCTGGTTCATGAGATCGATGCGTAAATCTTCTTCTTTGATACCGGCGTGGACATGCATCCCGCAAATCAACATCCGTCGAATAGCGCCGCCCATATCTTTGTCGAGCAAATCATAGCGCGGTGCGGCCGTATGTTTTTGCCGCCCCCATTGGGCAAAAGGGTGCGTCGACGCCGCCATCAGGCGCATGCCATACTTTTCTGCAACATTGATGATGGTTGTGCGCAATGCTGTTAGGTGATGGCGCGCTTCAGAGATATCGGCACAAACCGGCGTGCCAATTTCAACCTGGCACTTTAGGAATTCCGGTGTGACCCGCTCACCAAGTTTTTCTTTGCACTCACTCATAAAGTCAGGGGAGGGTTCAGGAACGAGGTCTCTCGTCGTCGGATCAACCAGAAGGTATTCTTCTTCAATCCCGAGGGTCAGAGCTGGAATCATAGCGGCCCTTCTGTTCTGATCTGCGTGATGTTATCCGTATGGGTATTGCTTGTGTGTGCAACGCCATTTGCGATCAGCTCCGCTACTTCTGCGATTTGATCGTTGGTCTCGATCATGTCTTGTCGGATTTCAATTGTCAGATGCCTTAGCTTGCGCGGTCCGATATGCTGGTCGACGGAGTGATTAAACACTCTTGCGTCGTAGGGTTCATTGTCGCCAACATTCCAACCAGCATTCTTTTCAAGATAATCTTTGATGAGCATTGCGCTGGTTTTGTCCTCGCGCCAGAGGAGACCAGCTTGCCACGGTCTGTCGCTGGAGGCGCCCATCAACTTATGGGTAAAGCTGTGTATAGAGACGGCAAAAAAATCTTGATGCGTCCTCGTCATCTTATCGAGAGCTGCGCTTAACCGCTCATGGTAGGGTGTGAAAAAATCGGCGAGCCTGCGTTGCCTTTCTTCCTCACTCAGCATCTGGTTTCCGGGAATCGGGATTTGATCGCTGGTTGCAGGGATAAGGTCTTTAGCTTTTGGGTCACGATTGGGATCAATAATCAACCGGGAGAACCCGCAATGAAAAGCGGTCCCGTCGAGCCTCTGTGCGAGCGCCATGGCCAGCGGGCCAGCGCCTAGATCCCAGGCGATGTGAGTTTGTAAGATATCTTTTGGAATGCCGAGGCCATTGAGGTTAGCCGGGATACTGTTTGATGCGTGATCGCAGAAAACGAAAAAAGGCGCGCCGCCAAACTGGGTGAGGGATGCTATGTTTTTGTCTTTCATATCCATCTATATCGCCTGATCTTTCTGATCTGTGCAAGCAATGGGGCTGCTGCTATTTCACGGATATCATTTTGCATGCTGCACTCAGCGGTGAGGGCATCGATCCATCAATACTCAGTATTTCAGGAGAGACCGGTATTTTGGGCGAGTTTTTCCCCAGATTTCGCGCCCGGGCTGTGTTCATTTACCGGCGGTTTGGTAGCCCCTTGAGAGGGTGGTTTTTTGAGCGAGTACGCTTTTGGCAAGTCAACACCAGTGTTTTCGCTAATTGAGCGTCTCAAATTGAAACGAATCAGATCAAAAAATACCAATAATATCAGATCATTATAATTATTTCGCGCAATCAATGCGCTTATACTTGACAACACGCATTTAGTGCGCAATTAATATGACAGAAACATGACACTTTTTTATCACTTATGTTACTGTGCATAAAAAGACGTGCAAAAAGAAAAGATTAGAAGAGGTCGCGTAGATGTTTAGAAGTAACCCCGGAGTTCAACGCCCGTTCCTTTATGCTGTTGCAGCTGTATTGGGAGTCCTGTTTGGCGTTCCCCTCGCTATCAGCACGAGTGTTGTATCTGCCGATGGGCTGGCTGATGATTGTTATGAATCGACTTGTAACAGCTCGGCTCTATTTGCGAGCGCAAAATAACTAATCATTCCATTTCATGTGATTGAAAAAACGCGGCTCTTGGAGCCGCGTTTTTCATTTAGGGCCCTGTTTTCCCGCAGATAGCTTGAATACTATGCAGTTTTACAACTCTATCTATCGGGTCGAACTCACGGGGAACTGCAACCGCAAATGCTGCATCTCATACCTACAGCAAAAGACAACACATCTCCGGTTCTGCTGGCCTCATCCGTCTACCTACGGGCCGGTGAGAAACAGGATTATGAGCAATGGGCAACTTTGCGGGAGCAAAGCCGTCAGCACCTGACGAAATGGGAAGAAGATTGGAAACCCGAAGAGATAAGCAACGCCGCTTATATCCGTCGGATGCGGTTTTATGAGCGCGAAGCGAGGCGCGCCTCCGGTTTGGCTTTATTTGTGTTTCTACCGGGCAGTGAGACCGCGCCGGAACGCATGGTGGGCGGCGTGACCCTGACCAATATTCGTTATGGGGCATCACGTTCTGGCGTGCTGGGATATTGGATTGGCGAGCCTTATCTGCGGCAAGGCTATGCGAAGATGGCGATCAAAGAACTGCTCGCACATGCAATAAGTTCCATGGGCCTCAACCGGGTTGAAGCCGCCTGTCAGCCTGAGAATACTGGCTCACTTGCGCTGCTGCAAAAACTCGGCTTTCGCCGTGAGGGATGCGCTGCTGATTACCTCAAAATTAATGGTGAATGGCGCGATCATGTTCTGTTCGCTGTCACAGCGCGGGAATATAAGGCTTCGTAAGGCCCAAGTTTGCGACAAGCCGTTTGAAAAAAATCCTTTAAGGCCTGCTGATGGTCTTGCGATAATGTCACATAGGCGTGATGATAGGTTAATGAATAGCGCTGGTTGGCGGATTGAGGAGGCTCATAATGAGATTTCTCTTTGATCCCGGCTTTGGCCCGATTTTTGGGTGAACACTCGTTAGAGTGAGATCGGTCCAAAGCTGGTAAATCGGCTGTGTTTAAAGTTTTTAGGGGTAGGGGCAGTAATGATTGCAATTCTAACGGCTGGTGTCAGTGATGCAGGGGTGTTCGCGGCGCCCGCTTTGGATTTGGGACGCGGCGCCATTGTCGGCGCGTTCATTGTTGCGGCGGCGTTCCTCGCGGGCTTTGCCGCCATACGTCAAAGTGGTCTCGCGTTTTGCGCATTCCTGATGGTCGTTGGCGCCGCCGCGTTACAATTCTCATGGCTTGGGTTTATCCCGGCGATTTCACCGAATGTCTCAATCTTTATCATGGGACTTTTCGCAGCGGCGGCGATTACGTTTCTTTCCGCCAGTATAAGCGCCGCCCGCTTAAATCCCATTTTAGGCGGCTTGATGTTTACAGCTGCTCTTATCATTGCCGGTATGGGCGTGATTAATTTCGTCGATCGTATTGATGTTGCGCCGATGATGCGTTGGTCGGTTATCGGGATTGGCGCCTTTGGCGTACTGCTCGCTTTAAGTCAGGCCTTTAAAGGCGACAGCAATGCGCGGCTGATTTTGCCGGGCATCGCTATGGCGATGGCGGCGCCGTTGCTGGGTCCGTTGACACAGCTTGAGGCGTCTTCTTTTGCTTTGGCGCCGCA
>BQJH01000110.1 GCA_021604605.1 Hyphococcus sp. | reverse complement strand
GCAGAGCAGACCGTCGTCGTGACGCTTATCGTGATGGCCGCCGGGATCAACGTCGCGCGGATCGCCGCCGGGACCGTCGTGCGGATTATCGCTACAATCAGCGCCGGCATGGTAGCTATCGCCATCCGTCTTCGCGTTACCGCGGCAGCCATTACCGGCATGGTCATGGACCGCGTGGCGGGCATGGGTATTACTGCTCATTTCACAGCATCTTCCATTACTACACCGGGTTTAACCCGATCGGTTGGGCTTATGTGAGTTATGGCTGGAACCATTATAGTCCACGATATCTGGATGATTGCGATGTCGTTTCCCAGACATTCTATCGCCGTGGCCGGCGCTATGAGGAAACGGCGCTGCTTTGCTACGACGCTTGGGGCTATGGCTATATCAAGCGCGGCAGCCGCAGAGTGTACCGCACCTATTAAGCGTATGCTTTTGTAGGTATATTGCCGGGCGGGAGAAATCCTGCCCGGCTTTTCTTTTATCTTGGCAGTCACGTCCGCTCATTGACGATCAGCCCCGACTCTGCCGAAGGTTATTTGTTATCTGACACTTGGTCTTTCTTGGCGGTTATGATTATCAAAAGAAGCCTTCTCGCGCCTATCGTGTTTGCATGGACGCTCGCCGCTGCGGGGATGGCGGCTTTGGCCGTAACTGTTGCGCCGGGCGCATTATCACAAACAACATTATCACAACCAGCAGGGCCACAAAATTTAGCGCCTGCCGGTCAAATCCAGGCGGATGCGCCGCGGTTTTCTGTAAAAGATGTTCAAATTGGTGAGCGGGGCAACCAGACCCGTATTGCCGTTTTATGTGGCGGGCCTTGTGAGATAAAAAAGACAACCGGCGGTGAATTCTTTTTGGGCGGTGTTGAGGCGTCTTTTGAGCTTGATTTGTCGAGCCGCAGCGATCGCCTACAGACATTGTTTGCGGAACAGGCTGGCGCAGGTGCGATGTTGAGCGTTAAAACCAATGCGACCGTTGAGTATGCCAACGTAAAAAACTGCACGGTTGGCGGGATGCAAGCGGCTTGTGTCGACCTCTTTTTTGCTGAGCCAATAAAAACTGCTGGGGTAACGGCAACGTCTGTTCAGGCGAGAGAGATAAAAACGCCGCCTGTTCCTTCTCCCGCACGAACACGAGAGGTGCTCAAGCCAACACCAGTGGTGCAACAAGCGTCTGCAACGAAGCCCAGTCTGAGAGAGGGTGCGCCGGAACGCTTTAAAACATTTGCCAGATTGGCGGCGCCAGAACGGTTGGAGCCGCCCGTGGGTGCGATTTTGGCGAAAGTTCAGCCGATTGAAAAGACCGTAGAAGTGCGCACGCCGTCAGTACGAGTGTCAGAACCTTTGGCGCCGCAGATTGAGGAAGATTTTGGCGTCAGGATCAATGCGATTTTAGGCAAGGAGCTGACATCGGCCTATTGCAACAATGCGGAAGCAACGTTGCAGGCAGACGCTTGGGCCATGGGCGCCATGGTTGATGTGGGTTTGTGTGCAGGTGCGCGGGGTGATGCGGCGGCGGCGGAAGAAATTCTCGCACGGCTTTTGCAATACACGCCGGATAATTATGAAGCTTATGTTGGGCGTGCGCTCATTGCTGAACAGGCGGGTGAAAAAGGCGTTGCGCGGAAATATTATCAGGATGCCTTAAATGCACCACCGCCGATCGAAGAGTCCTCGCGCATTGTCGAGGCGCTTACAGCCCTGCAATAAAATTAGGTTACGGTTCTGCGGATGGCGAATTCCGGCTTGCGCCATTCTTCCGTGGCAAGAATATTTCCCAATATATCTACGGCGTCCCAAACTTGGGTATATGTCAGGAATAGCGGTGAAAACCCAAACCGCATAATGTCCGGTTGGCGGAAATCACCAATCACGCCTTTTGCGATTAAGGCCTGAACAACTTCATAACTGTGCCCAAAACGCAGCGATACATGGCCACCGCGTTGTTTGTCGAGGCCGGGAGAGGCGGATGTGAGGTCTAGCGCCATTGCGCGCGCCAAAAATAAATCACCCAGCTTTTTTGCTTTTTCTTCAACGGCGTGCATGTCGATCCCGTCAAAAACATCGAGTGCTCCGTCGAGGGCTGAAAGCGACAAGATTGGCGGCGTGCCACACGCAAAGCGTTTAACGCCCGGCGCAGGTAAGTACCCATCAGCAAAATCAAACGGCGCCGCATGCCCCATCCAACCGGAAAGGGGCTGGTCGAGTTCTTCCGCAGCTTTCTTTGCAACATAGATAAAGGCTGGTGCACCGGGACCGCCATTCAAATATTTATAGCCACACCCAACACCGTAGCGTGCGCCCACGCGTTGCATATTAAGTGCGATGACGCCGGTGGCATGGCTTAGGTCCCAGACGATCACAGCGTCATTTTTTTCGGCTGCCCGCTCCCAGGCGGCGATATCCGTGATGGCGGCAGATTTATAATGCACTACGCTTTTGACAACGATTTTTATGCCATCAGCAAAGGCGGCGTCGGGGCCATTAGAAGCAATTTTCTTGAGCGACGTCCCGGTCAGTTTGGCAAGTCCCTGCAAGATGTATCCGTCCGTCGGAAACTCATCTGTTTCATAGGCTATTGCGCAAGGCTCGCTTACGGCTTTGCGCGCCAGATAAAGGGCGCTGACAAGCTTAAAAATGTTCACCGAAACAGAATCGCAAACAAGTACATCGTCGGGCGCCGCGCCGATTAGGGACGCAATTTTAGCGCCGCATTTTTTAGGTAGATCAATCCAACCTGCATCATTCCATGATGCGATCAGTTGATCTTTCCATTCACGTTCTGCTGTGTCGCGAAGCTTGTTTAAAGACGCGCGCGGCGGCGGCCCCAAAGAATTACCGTCGAGATAAACAACCCCTTCAGGCAGGTCAAAATGATCGTGATAGGCCTGTAACGGGTCCGTCGCATCAAGGGCGGCCGCGTCTTCGCGTGAGGCGGGGATCATGCTTGGGTTCAAGGCAGCGTCCTTAAGATGGCGCGCACCGGCGCGGCGTCGAGACCCTCAAGCTTTAGCGGCAAAGCGATCAACTCATAAGTTCCTGCCGCAACATTATCGAGTTTCAGTCCCTCTAAAATGCGCATGTTATTTTGATAGATGGCGTTGTGGGCGTCCATGGTTTTCGATGTTGCCGGGTCAAGCGATGGCGTATCAACGCCGATTAGTTTGACGCCGTTTGAGGCGAGCCAAGTAATGGCGTCTGCGCTGACGGCCGTGAAGGCAGGGTCCCATGTATCAGGTTGGTTTTCATAAGTGCGGATGAGGATGCGCGGCGCTAAGGCCTCACCGCTCGCCGCTAAAGTTTTTTCCAATACGCTAAGCGTAATGACCTCATCATGATTGATCATGTGAACCACCGTGCAAGGACCAATATATGGGTCCAGATCAATCGCATGGATTGGTGTGCCTTCGCGATGGTAGTGTAGCGGGGCGTCCGCATGGGCGCCGGCGTGCGATGACAGGGTGAGGCGCGAGACATTAACCGGGCAGTCCTCGCCAATTTCCATGACAGGTTCAGCCTTAAATACCGTATCGCCGGGGAAGGCCAGTGATGTGCTGGAAAGGGCAGGGGTGATATCGATGATGCTCACACGAAGGCCTTTGAAATGACTGGGCTCTGATAGCCTCCTGCGACAGTCTATCGTGTTTGACGTAAAATCAAATAACTGACCTCTACTTGACCTTTCCGTGGCGCCCTCGCGCTTGACCCACCGTAAAACCCCGCTTACCTCTCGCCCTCATGATGACTGACCAGAAGAAAAAGCAATCCTTTCAGGGGTTGATCCTGACGCTCCAACATTACTGGGCCGATCAGGGCTGCGTGATTTTACAACCCTATGACAAGGAGATGGGGGCGGGGACATTCCATCCCGCGACCACTTTGCGGTCACTGGGGCCAAAGCCATGGAAGGCGGCTTATGTTCAGCCTTGCCGGCGCCCGACCGATGGTCGCTACGGCGCGAACCCGAACCGGTTCCAGCATTATTATCAATTTCAGGTGGCGCTGAAGCCAAGCCCGGACAATATTCAGGAGCTTTATTTGGGATCATTGGACGCCATCGGGGTTGATCGCTCCGTACACGATATAAGGTTTGTTGAGGACGATTGGGAAAGTCCGACGCTCGGCGCCTGGGGGCTTGGCTGGGAAGTCTGGTGCGACGGCATGGAAGTGACGCAGTTTACCTACTTCCAGCAGGTTGGCGGGTTTGACTGCAAACCAGTCACTGGCGAAATCACGTATGGGCTGGAACGCCTCGCCATGTACGTCCAGGGCGTCGATAATGGATTTGATCTCGACTTTAACGGCGCAGAGGGCGAAGACGCTGTGACATATGGTGATGTCTTTCACCAGCAGGAGGTTGAGTTTTCCGGGTTCAATTTTGAACTTGCAGATACGGATGTCTTGTTCGACCAGTTCAAAGAAGCGGAAGCTGCGTGTCTTTCAATTATTGAAGCTGGAAAAGATAGAGGCGTTTCATACGCCCTTCCTGCTTATGACCAGTGCATTGCGGCGAGCCATTTATTTAACCTGCTTGATGCGCGCGGGGTAATCTCTGCGACAGAGCGCCAGTCTTACATTCTTCGGGTGCGCACGCTCTCTAAGGCGTGTTGCGAGGCATGGCTTGCAAGTCCGCAAGGAAGAACAGAAGGCGCCGGCGTCGTAGATTATGCGGGAGCTTAAATGACCCAACCGCAGTTACCACTTAAAGGAGGGTGTCAGTGCGGCAATCTTCGTTACGAAGTCGTGGCGCCGCCGCTCATGCTTTACGCTTGTCATTGCACAAATTGCCAAAAACAAACCGGCAGTGCGTTTGTTTTGTCGACCGCAATCGTTGAGCCGACTTTTTCCTTTACAAAAGGCGCGCCAGCAAAATTTGAATGGACGTCAGATGCTGGCAATCAACGCTTTGGATATTTTTGTGGTGATTGTGGCGGCAGAATTGCCAATGGCCAAAACCCAACGATAGGTATTCTAAGCCTGCGCGCCGGGACGTTTGACGACAAGAGCTGGGTCAGGCCAGCGGCGCATATTTGGGTGAAAAGCGCGCAAAGCTGGATGAATTTTGGCGGCGATGATTTGTGTTATGATGAACAGCCAACGGACTACGCGCCGATTGCGGAACGGTTTCGAAGTTTTGGAAATTTTCCGACACCGTAAATCAATTAATCTGTAAACCCAGTAAAAATGCGAGATTGTAGCGCTTTTCAAGCGCTTCGAACGCGCCTAAAATTCTTCCTAAAATAGATGGGAGGCTTTTTTGTAAGCTTAGAAATAGTGCTTCTGGTTGATTTCTATTTTACTCGGTCGACCCGGATTTTTCGTCCTTTCGGCTCAAGGTGCATGATATAATCACCCAACATCGTTCGGCGGATCAAAACAGTTTCAGCTTCGCCTGGTTTTGGCGTCGGGATGATGCGATCTTGGTAATGCTGTTTCCAGACTTGCCCGTTCGCAAGCGTAATTTTTAAAAATCGCGCTGAATCAACGCTGATTTTCGTAATCTCTGATTCTATGCCGGCGAGGCGTTGAATTTTTTCTAACTCTTTTTTATCAGCAAAGCCCTCTGCGCCAAACGCATTTTCCCGGGCTTTGTTTCGAGCTTTTTCGACTGGTGCGATCTCGGCGGCCACCTGCATTGGTTGAACAAGCTCATCATAGCAAGCGAGGCGTTTTTTATCAGAGTCAATGCCCGCGCATTCCGCAAATTGCGCAAAGGCGTCTTGCGCCACATCACCCTCTGCGGCTGCTGGCGATCCTAAAAACGCGGCGGCGCCAAGAATAAATCCGGACAGGGTTGTGATTGTTTTGAAGTTCATATCGGCGCTCCCTTGAATACTGCGTCAATCATCGCCCAGGCGCCGGCCCGCGTCAATCTGTGCCCGCAATCTACGGGATGTGGCTATGGGTGTGGGCGTGTAGATGTATCATATGCGTGACACCTTTGCTAAACACCGTGCTAGGCTTAGGTCCTGTGAGTTAGCTTAGATATTGAGGGAATTATGGATTGGTCTGTTTATCTATCGGGTGAAATTCACACAGATTGGCGCGATGTGATTATCGAAGGCGCCAAGCACGCGGATCTGCCGGTTCAGTTTACCGGGCCTGTGACGGACCACTCTGCATCCGATGATTGTGGCGTCGCCATCTTGGGGCCAGAAGAGAATAAATTCTGGCACGATCGGAAAGGCGCCCAGTTCAATGCGATCCGCACAAAAAACGCCATCGGCCGCGCGGATGTTGTTGTCGTTCGCTTTGGCGAAAAATATAAGCAATGGAACGCCGCCTTTGATGCAGGCTACGCGGCGGCGCTCGGTAAGCCATTGATCGTGATGCATGACGCTGAACATCAACACGCATTGAAAGAAGTTGATGCTGCAGCCCTTGCTGTTTGCGAGACGCCTGAACAGATTGTCGACATCTTGCGATACGTCATCGATGGTAAACTCTCCGGCTACACTGAGTAGGCCGTAAAAAAGGCAGTTGGGGCGACGCTATGGCTGAAGAAAAAGGCGGCAAATCATTAAAGGCGCCCAAGCGGAAAAAAGCGCCTGCCAAGAAGCGCAAATTTCTGGATCGCGTGACTTTCTTTTTACGGGCGGCCGCTTTTACGTGTGTCGGCCTTTTTGTCTTTTCTATTTTGTGGGCGTGTGCTTACCGTTTTGTCGCGCCGCCCGGTACGATGTTGATGGCCGAACGCAAGCTCGGTGGCCATGTTATCATCCATCCATGGAGACCCATTGGTGAGATATCTCCCCATCTTGTTACGGCTGTGATCGCGGCGGAAGATACGCGCTTCTGCCTTCATAACGGCATTGATTTTGAAGCAATTGATAAAGCGATGGAAGAAGCGGAGAAGGGCAAGCGGTTGCGCGGCGCCTCTACCATATCGCAACAGACCGCCAAGAATGCATTTTTATGGGGCCATCGCAGTTGGATGCGCAAAGGCGCAGAAGCCTGGATGACCGTGTTAATCGAAACGGTCTGGCCCAAGCGCCGCGTGATGGAAGTCTATCTTAATATAGCCGAGTGGGGTGACGGGCTGTTTGGCGCAGAAGCGGCGGCGCAAAAACGTTTCGGCAAAAGCGCAAAGGATTTAACCCAGCAAGAAGCCGCGCTCCTGGCCGCTGTGTTGCCGAACCCGCATAAATGGCGGGTTGATCCGCCAGGTCCATATGTCCGCAAGCGCACCTACACTATTCGTAGCCGCATGGCGCAGGTGAAGCGTGATGGCCTGGATGCGTGTGTGGCTAAGTAGGTTTTGAAAACAACTAACGATAGGTGACGATAATCATGAGAACATTTATTCTATCACTATTTGCCGTGGCGCTTGCCGCTTGCGCTGGAGAGCAAAAAGACGACGGCGTCAGCGTCACTTTCGAAACATCAAAAGGTGATATTGTCGTTGCGCTTTATCCAGACAAGGCGCCGATCACTGTGGCAAACTTTCTGCGCTATGTAGAGGAAGAGCTTTATCAAGACGCTCACTTTTACCGTACCACGCGGCCTGACAATGATCCGATGATTGAGGTTATTCAAGGTGGGCTCTGGGCCCCATGGAAAGAAGATGGTGATGGAAATTTCGAAGCGCCGTTAGCGCCTATCGCACACGAGACAACAGCCGCGACAAGGCTTTCTCATATTGACGGCGCGATCTCCATGGCGCGGGTTGAGCCAGGCACAGCAAGCTCAGAGTTTTTCATCAGCGTTGGCGAAAATCTGGAACTGGATTTTGAAGGTGAGAGAAATCCCGATGGTCAGGGCTTTGCGGTCTTTGGTCAGGTCACCAGCGGTATGGATATTGTCCGCGAGATCAATGCGGCGACGACGCAAGAAGGGGAAGGCTTTGCCGGGCAATTACTGGCGGCGCCGGTAGAGATCATTTCGATCAAACGGAACTAGGAACTCGGAATGGCAAAACCGACGCGACACCAGCGCAGAACATCAGAGCGTCACACAGATATCCTGAACGGCTACAAGGATGGAGGTTCCCGGTTCAACGATTGGGCGGAAGAAAAGCTCGGCGCCATAAAGCTCGTCTCATGGGAATGGGGCGAGATTGAAATGCGGTGGGACATCGATGATCGGTTCGTCATGCCGGACGGCGTCATGTTCGGCGGGCACATCGCCTCGGTCGCGGATCATGTCGCCGGGCTGACAGCAATGACGGTGTTGATGGACAGTAAGGAACGCTTTCGTACATCGCGTCTGGAGACCAACTATTTTCGCCCTGTGACCATGCCGCTGGCGACGATCCATGGCCGGGTCACCAATGCGTCAAAAAACTTGATCCATGTTGAGGCGGACTTTTTCAATGAACATGAAAAACTAGCTGTCCGCATTAACGCTGTGCAGGTTCGTCGTATGACGGGCTAGTTTTTCTGCGACTCGAGATGTGGGTATTTTTCTGTTAAGTCCGCGATCGATTTGTCGATCAATATAAGAAGCATCTCTTCCCGTGCGGCAAGCTCGAGAAAAGTTGTCGCGAGGGGCGCCAATGCTGAACGTTGACCGCTTGTCTCAAACATTGATGGCTGCGCCAACAAGCCGGAAAGATTATCGAATAGATCGGTCACGCTGTCGAGTTGATTGTCGTAAGTGATAGATAGAGATTTCGCCGTATCGTAGTCGAAGCGGCCAACGACGCCACGGTCTTTAGCAACAGACCAGGACACATCCTGAGGCAAGCGACGGATAATAACATTTGCTCTCAGCCCCTCAGTTGCCCTGAAGATTTCGACTGGCGTGCGAGTATCTTCGTCCTCCAAAGTGTTAATTTTTCCCAGCAGAGACTGGCCAATTGAGCGGTGATAGTCGGGTAGGCCATCAAAAAGAGCCTTGTTTTCCTGTAGCTCCTCGACGATATCAGCAATCGCCTTTTTCTCCTCCGCATGCTCGCCGGACCGGACCCGCCATTCATTCACGCCAAGGGCCAGAAGGATCGAAAAGACGATTAAAA